>JAMNXK010000551.1 GCA_023653245.1 Tagaea sp. | reverse complement strand
GGTATGGCTGGGCATGGAAGTGCTCCCCGGCGGGCGGCGTTCCGCCCCGCCCTTATGTCGGAACGATATTACGGCCAAATGTTGCGGTTCGCCAAAAGCTCAGGCAAAACCGGATTGTCCGCCCGGCGGGTGGAATAGGGACAGGTGCGACGCGTTGTCCGCCCGACCCGGTTCCGGAGCCCGCCATGACCGTCATCCACGCCCCTTCCTCCTTGTCCGAGACGTCTCCTTTGGCCGAATCCCCCTCGACATCGCCGCATCCGGCCTGGGTTCCCGCGCTCGCTTGGCTCACGCGGCGATTCCACCCGAAAGGGACGGACAAGCTGGTGCGCGCCCTGCACCCGCCGGGCAATGCGCGGCCCGTCAAGGCGGTGATCGACTACGACGACGGGATGCTGATCAATATCGACACGCATTCCTTCCTCGAATGGTACATCTATTTTTACGGCGCGTTCCGCCCCAACGTGTCGAAAATGCTGAACCGCATGCTGCGCCCGGGCCAGGTCGCGTTCGACATCGGCTCGAATATCGGCATGCACGCGATGATCATGGCCAATCGCGTGGGCCCCACGGGGCGCGTGCACGTGTTCGAGCCCGACCCGCATCCGCTGGGCCGGCTCAAGGCCAATATGCATCTGAACGGCCTGGACAACGTCACGCTCAACCAGGCGGCGGTGTCGAGCCGGACCGAGACCCGGCAGCTCTTCCTGCACGACGACGCGATCGGCAATTTCGCCAACGCCTCGCTGCAAGTGGCGAATGTCGGCCGCTCGACCACGGCGATCGACATGAAAGTGTGGAGCCTCGACGACTATGTCGAAGCCAACCCGGTTCCGCGCCTGGACGCGATCAAGCTGCTCGCCCAAGGCGAGGAATGGAACGCGCTGCAGGGCGCGCAAAAGACCATCGCGCGCTTCAAGCCCAAGATTTTCTTCCTGTGGGAACCGTCTTATTGGGCGCGCCAGTCGCTCTGCCTGATGGACGCGGTGCGCTTCTTCAAGGAGCGCGGCTACATGACCTACCGGATCGAGTTCGGCGCGCGCCGGCCGGTGACCGAAGAAATCCCGATGGGCCAGGTGCTGCTGGCCGTGCCGGACCGGATCTAACCCGGCAAGGCGAGCGTCGCCATCAGGCCTTCCAGCCGGGTGCGGTCGGCGGCGTCGAGCTTCGGCAAGTTCGGCAGCCGGGCGGGGCCGACGGGGAAGCCCTGCAGCATCAGCGCTTCCTTCACCACCGTGACGTTCGCCCCGTTGTTGTGGCGGGTGCGCAGTTGTTCGAAGCCCGCGATCGGATCGATCAGGGCGCGGGCCGCGTCGTAGCGCCCTTCGTCCAGCGCTTTCCAGATCGCGAGCGAGCGCTCGGGGGCGACGTTGATCAGCCCCGAGGTAAAGCCGCGCGCGCCGGCGGCGTAATGCGCCGGCGCCCAGCCTTCGGCCAGGCCGCAGACCCAAACGCACGGCGTGTCCGCCGTCTGGCGCACGCATTCGGTCAGCAGCATCAGATTGGTGCTGGCAAATTTGATCCCGGCCATATTCGGATGGCTTGCCACGCGCTTGAGTTCCGCGACCGGAATCGTGTCGCTGCGCAAATAGGCCATCACCGGCACGCGCGCGTCTTCGGCGATGGAAAGGAAATAGTCGGCTTGCGCCGAGGGGGCGGCGAAGGGATCGGCGGGATGATGGATCATCAGCGCTTGCGCCCCGGCGGCGACGGCCTGGCGGGCGGTGGCGCGCGCTTCGGCGAGCGACCGGCCGACGGCGGCCGTGCGCAGCGCGCCGTCGCCGATCGCGGCGAAGGCGGCGGCTTGCAAGCGATCCACTTCGCCCGCAGTCAGGCTGAAAAACTCGCCCGTGTTGCCGCCCGAGACGATGTTGTGCACGCCCGCTTGCGCGATGCGCCGGCAGATGCGCGCGGTCAGGGCTTCGTCGATCCCGCCATCGGCGCCGTAGGGCGTCACATGGATTCCCGAAATCCCGCGCAAAGCGGTCCGGACTTTTTCGATGGTCATTGGGGATCCCCTTCAGCGGCGAGTTTGGACCGGTCATGCCCGGCGCACAAGTTGGTCAAGCTTGACCAAGTCGTTGGTCAAGCTTAGTATCGAAGCATGGCCCGCCCCGCCAAAAAACCCGCGCCGACCGGCAATCGCGCGTCGATCTACGAGGCCAAGACCCATTTCTCGGCCTTGGTCGAGCGCGCGCGCGCCGGCGAGGAAATCGAGATCACCAAAAACGGCGAGGTCGTCGCGCGCTTGGCGCCATCGCAGCCGATCCGCCCGAAGCGCAAGCTTGGCGGCTGGGAAGGAAAGGTTTGGATCTCGCCCGATTTCGACGCGCCGCTCGACGACGAGCTCCAAGCCTATTTCGACGGCCGCGTGAACGACTTCACCGACAAAATCGACGATGGGCCCGATTGGTGATCCTGCTTCTCGACACCCATGTCTTCATTTGGGCGCGCACGGAGCCCGAGCGGCTGAAAGCGTCCACGCACGCCGCCATTGCCGAAGCGACGACTGTGTTCGTGAGCGTCGCGTCCGCATGGGAGGTCGAGATCAAGACCGCCAAAGGGTTGCTCAAGCTTCCGGCGACCGTCGCCGAGGGCATCGCGCAATCGGGCTTCCAGCCGCTCCCCATCACGCTCGACCATGTCGAGCGTTTGCGCGATCTGCCTTTGCACCACAAGGATCCGTTCGACCGGATGCTCGTGGCCCAAGCGCTTGCCGAACGCGCCACGCTGGTCACGGTCGACCGGCACTTCGCGCGCTACGGCATCAAGCTGATGGCGGCGTGAGGAGAAATCCGTTTCGGGCGGCTGGAGCGGGAGAAGGGATTCGAACCCTCGACCCTCACGTTGGCAACGTGATGCTCTACCACTGAGCTACTCCCGCGATCGCGTTCACGAGACGCCTCAGCCGTCGAAACGGTCGCGGATAATAGGGGCGGCGCGCCTTAAAGCAAGGGATATCTGGGGGGCTTGCC
>JAMNXK010000550.1 GCA_023653245.1 Tagaea sp. | reverse complement strand
GGTCACGCTGTGGGACCGCGACGCGTCGGCGTTGGACGCCGCCGTCAAGCGCCTGGCCGGCCAAGGCGACGTGCACACCGCCGCGGTCGACGTGACCGACGACGCGGCCGTTCAAGCCGCGACCCATCGCAGCCTCGGGGCGATGGGCGGGATCGAGATCCTGGTCAACAACGCCGGCATCACCGGGCCCAACGCCACGACCTGGGAATATCCCGTCGCCGATTGGCGCAAGGTGATCGAGGTCGATCTCACCGCCCCCTTCTTGTGCTGCCGGGCGGTCGTCCCGCACCTGATGAAGGCGGGCTGGGGCCGGATCGTGAATATCGCCTCGGTCGCGGGCAAGGAAGGCAACCCGAACGCGCCGGCCTACTCGGCCGCCAAGGCGGGTCTGATCGGTCTCACCAAGTCGCTGGGCAAGGAACTCGCCAAGTCGAACGTGCTGGTGAATTGCGTGACGCCCGCGGTGGCCGACACCGATATCCTGAAGCAGATGACCGAGGCGCATGTGGCCTTCATGCTCGGCAAGATCCCGATGGGCCGCTTCGTGCAGATCGACGAGATCGCCGCCCTGGCCGTGTGGCTCGCCTCGCCCGAATGCTCGTTCTCGACCGGGGCGGTGTTCGACATCACCGGCGGGCGCAGCACGTATTGAGGGGCGTCAGGCCGCGTCGACCTCGCGGGCGATCTTGGCGTAGCCGTCGCGCCACGCGACGGCGAGGTCGTAATTGGCCTGCAGATTGACCCAAAGCTGCGGGCCGGTGCCGAAGAACCGGCCCAGGCGGATCGCCGTGTCGGCACTCAGCTCGCGCTCGCCCTTGCAAATGCGCGTGATCCGGTCGGGCGATACGCGCAAGCGCAAGGCCAGCGCGTGCGCGTTCAGCCCGCGCGCGCCCATTTCGGCCGCCAGAATGCGCCCGGGATGGACGGGCACGCCGGGATGCTGGTCAGTGATAGTCGACGATTTGGACATCGTGGAACTCTCCGTCCTTGAACCGAAACACGATCCGCCACGGCCCGCCGATCAAGACCGCCCATTGATCCCTACGGTCGCCCGACAGCTTGTGCAGACGCAGCTGACGCAAAGCGGCAAGCGGCGCCAGGGTCGGGCTCGCGCGCAACAGCACCAGAGCGTCAAGCGCGCGCCCGGCTTCGAGCCCGGCCCATTTCGACTTGCCGGTCTCGAAGAACCGCCGCGTCGCGCCGTCGCCCCAGCTGCGGATCATGCGGCAAGATTATTGCGCCTTACGCTTTGCGTCAAGCGCAAAGCCCTACGTCGTCCAGCCGCCGTCGATCTTGAATTCGGCACCGGTGATGAAGCTCGATTCGTCCGAGGCGAGAAACAGCGCCAGATCGGCGATTTCCTCGGCCGTGCCGAGCCGGCCCATCGGCTGGCGGGCGATGAAATCCTTGCGCGCCTGTTCGGGATCGGCGGCGGCACCCACACGGCCCTGCAGCGAGGGCGTATCGACCGTGCCCGGGCAGATCGCGTTGCAGCGTATGCCCTTGCGCACATAGTCGATCGCGATCGATTTGGTGAGGCCCAGAACGGCGGCCTTGGTGGTGCCGTAGACGAAGCGGTTGGGCGCACCCTTGATCGACGAACAGCCCGAGGACATGTTCACGATCGTGCCCTTGCCCTTGGCGAGCATGGCGGGCAGGAACGCCTGAATCGTCCAGAACATCGAGCGGACGTTCAGATTCATCGAGAAATCCCACGCCGTGTCGTCGCAATCCTGGATCGTGCCGTGATGCACGAAGCCCGCGCAGTTGAACAACACGTCGATGGGGCCGATATCGGCGGCGAGTGCCTTGATCGCCGCCTTGTCCATCACGTCGAGCTTGCGCGCCACGGCGCCCTTGGCCTTGAGGTCGGCCATCTTTGTCTCGTCGAGATCGGTGGCGATCACCTTCGCCCCCTCGGCCAAATAGAGCTCGGCGCTCGCCTTGCCGATCCCCTGCCCCGCCGCCGTCACGACCGCGATCTTGCCCTTCAAACGCCCCGCCATCGAATCCTCCCCGGATATTCGCTGCGATCCTGACGCGCCGAACCCGCCCGCGCAAGCCAAGGCGCGGCATCGATCGCGATTGCCCTTTGCCGCCCGGCTTGGCAAGCTCCCCCGTTAGGGGGAACGCATGACCGCGAACAAGCTTTTCGATCTCACCGGCCGCGTGGCGCTGGTCACCGGCGGCTCGCGCGGCATCGGCTTCGCCATGGCGCAAGCGCTGGCCGGCGCGGGCGCCAAAATCGTCGTCAACGGCAAGGACAAGGCCGCTTGCGACGCCGCCGCCGCCACGCTCGGCGGCACGGCCGAAGCCTTCGACGTCAACGACGAGCCCGCGGCGATCGCGGCGCTCGACCGCATCGTCGCGCGCCACGGGCGGCTCGATATCCTGGTGTCGAACGCCGGCCAGGCGATCCGCAAACCGATCTTCGACTTCACCACCGCCGATTTCGACGCGGTGATGAACACCCATGTGCGCGCGGGCTTCGTTCTCGGTCGCGAGGCGGGACGCCGGATGGCGCCCAACAAATGGGGCCGCATCCTCTATACGACTTCGCTGATGGCGAGGAACGCGCGCGCGCAGGTGCCGGCCTACGCCACGGCGAAGACGGCGCTCGAAGGCATGGTGCGCGCGCTGGCGGCCGATCTCGCGCCCTACGGCGTCAACGTCAACGGGATCGCCCCGGGCTTCATCGTGACGGACCTCACCAAGGGTCTGCACGAAACGCCCGAGTTCAAGGCGAAGGTCGAAGGCCGCACGCCGATGGGCCGCTGGGGCCGGCCCGAAGAACTGGGTGGGCCCGCGTTGTTCTTGTGCTCGGACGCGGCGAGCTACGTGACCGGCGCGATCCTGACCGTCGACGGCGGCTCGGCGGGGTTCTTCTAAGCGCTCGGCACCAGCGACACGCCGGTGCGCGCCAGCGCCAGATGCGCGGTCGAGCCGACCGGCTTGGGGTTGGCGACGTCGCGATC
>JAMNXK010000549.1 GCA_023653245.1 Tagaea sp. | reverse complement strand
TGTCGGTCTTCTTCGCGGCGCTGGAAAACAGGTCGGCCATCGGGAATAACTGTCTTTCGATATCGGTGGAACGGGCGGGAGACTAGCGGTCATGGTCGATTCGGCGCAAACGCGACGTGAACAAGGCCCCCAATCGGCGGGACCGCGCCCCGAAATGGGCGAGCCGGCCTTGCGCGCCATCGCCATGCCCGGCGACACCAACCCCAACGGCGATATTTTCGGCGGCTGGCTGTTGGCGCAGATGGATCTCGCGGGCGGCAGCCGCGCCAGCCATCGCGCCAAAGGCCGCGTGGCGACCGTGGCGATCGAGGCGATGACCTTCCACCAGCCCGTCCATGTCGGCGACGAGGTGTCGTGCTATTGCGAGGTGATGCGCGTCGGGCGCACCTCGATCGCGATCAAGGTCGAAACCTGGACGCGGCCGCGCCAAGGCGGCGCGCAAACCAAAGTGACCGAGGGCGTGTTCACCTATGTCGCCATCGGCGAAGATCGCCGCCCGCGCGCGGTCGACGGGGTTTGAGCATGCTCACCGATGCCGATTTCGATCTGCTGATCGCCTTCGATCTGGTCCCGAAAAACGCCGATCGCGCGGCGATGCTCGCAGCCCAAGCGCTCGACGACGCCGATCTGCTCGCCGGTGCCGCGTGGGAGCAATCCAACGCGCGCGGCGGCTTGCAAGGGGCCGCGGCCGCACTGGCGCAGAGTGCGTATTGCGCCTCGGCCTTGACGCTCGTCTCGCTGCTTGCCGCGCGCGATCTCGACGAGCGGATCAAGCTCCTGGAGATCGCGGTCCGAGCGGGGGAGGGCGCACTGGGCGACCATCTCACCGCCGAGGCGGGCAGACTGGGCGCCACGCCCAGGGGCCTCGCCTATCTCGAAGCGCGCCAGCATCTGGCGTCGGCGGTGAGCGTGAAGGGCGATCGCGCGGCGGGCTTCGCGCATTGGCGCGAGGTGTTGCGTCTCGACCCCTCCGATCCGGCCAAATGCCGCTTCGATTTCGCCGACGCGCTGATCGACGAGGGCGAACGCGACGAGGCGCGCGAGGTACTCGCCGAGGCCGATACGGGCGCCGCGCGCGGCGCCTATGCGCGCGCGCTGCTCGCTTTCGCCGCCAAAGCGCCGGACGCCGACGCGATGCTCGACGCCGCGCTGAAGGCGAACGGCTTCGTGCCCGCCTATCTGGTGGGCGACCGCAAGCCGCCCAAGACCTCGCCGCTCGAAGTGCCCCCCGGCGGGCGCGAGGAAGCCGCCGTGATCGCGGTCAACGCCGCGCGGTCTTGGGCGAAGATCGACGGCGCGCTCGCTTGGCTGCGTGCGGTGAAGGGGAAGCGTTGATCAACGATCGATCAAACCGATCGCCAGCGACAGCGCGCGATCGAGTGCGCGCGTCGTCGTGTCGTCGATCCGGCCGATGACGTTGCCGCATTTCGCGCGGCGCACGGCAAAGAGCTTGTCGATCATCGCCTGGCTTGGCGCCCTGAGACCCGTGGCGGAGGCCGGCTCGACATCGACGCGATAGAGCGGCGCCGCGCGCAACGTCGTCGTCAGCAGGCAAACCAAAACGCTATCCGATTCGGACAGCCAATCGGACTGAACGACGATCGCGGGGCGGGGCTTGCCGAAGTCGCCCGGGAGAGCGACGGTTACGATATCGCCCCGGCGCATCCTATCGCGGGCCGAAATCGGCGGCCGCTTCGATGAAATCGAGCGCGTCGCGCGCTTCGGGCGCGTCGCGCAGCAAGGCGGCTTGGCGGCGCGCTTCGGCCGCGAAGCCAGGCGCCGTCGGGTCGGGAACCCACAGGCGCAGCAGCTTCATCCCCTTGCGCGAGGGGGCGCGGGTCTTGCGACGGGCGGCGGGCTTGCGCTTGGCTTGGGCCATGGCGAAAGGGTAGGCGCGAGCGGCAAACGGGTCAACCTGGACGGAAGGTCACAGCCGCACCACGGCGCCCCCGGCGGCCGCCGCGTCGTCGGGATCGTGGGTGACCAGCAGGCACGGGATGTTCCGCGCGCGGATATGCGCGAACACGAATTCGCGCATGCGTCCGCGCAAGCCCGCGTCGAGCTTGGAGAACGGCTCGTCGAGCAGAATCGCCTTGGGCTCGGCCAGCAGCGCGCGCATCAGCGCCACGCGCGCGCGCTGCCCGCCCGACAGCGTCGCCGGATCGCGGGCCTCGTAGCCGTCGAGCTCGGCCTCGGCCAAGGCGGCGGCGACCCTTTCCTTTCGATCCTTCGCCGCGCGCGGGATCGCGAAAGCGAGATTGCCGCCGACCGACAGATGCGGGAACAGCAGATCGTCCTGAAACAGAATGCCGACGCGCCGCTTTTCGGGCGGCAACGCGTCGAGGGCGGCGCCGTCGAGCGTCGCGCTTCCCTCGGCGACGAAAGCCGGATCGAGCGTGCCGCACAGAAACGCCAGCAACGAGGACTTGCCCGAGCCCGAGGCACCCATCACGCTCGCGCACTCGCCGGGCCGCACGGCGAGATCGAGCGGCCCGATCAGGCGCTTGCCGCCCAAGCGCAACGCCACGCCGTCGAGGACCAGACCGCTCATCGCATGCCCCGCCGGTGCCGGAACAGGAAGGCGGGCAAGGCCAGCGCCGCGGCGTAGACGAGCAGCGGCAACGCCGCTTGCGCGAAGGCGTGGACGCCGAGCACGCGCCGGTCGCCGCCCGAGGATAGCGTCACCGCTTCGGTCGTCAGCGTCGACCAGCGGCCGCCGCCGGCGAAGAGCGTGGGCAGGTACAGCGCCACCGAGACCGCGAAACCGATGGCGCAAGCGGCGAGCAGCGGGCGCGCCAGCAACGGCAGCTTGACCGCGAAGAAAGCGCGCGCCGGCGAAACGCCCAGGCACAAGGCCGTGCGGACGTAGCGCGGATCGAGTTTGCGCCACGGCTCGGCGAGCGCCAAGAACACGTAAGGCAGCACGAACAGCAGATGCGCCCAGACCAGCGCCGCGAAGGCGCCGTCGGCGTCCAGGCGCAC
>JAMNXK010000548.1 GCA_023653245.1 Tagaea sp. | reverse complement strand
CGTGCGCGCGAGCCATCCGTGCAGCGCGCATTCGACCGTGCGCCCCAGGAAGCTCAGCAATTCCGTGCCCTGGCCTTGGTGGAACTTGCCGGTCTGCCGGCTGCCGAAGGCCAGGATGCCCGGCGGCATATCGCGCGTGAGTTTGAGGCGCATCAGCGCCTGGCTGCGCACCAGCGTGGCGGCACCGGCGTAGATCGCCGGATCGCCAGGCTCGTCGGAGAGCAGCAGGATGTCGCGCCGCTCGCCCATGACGCGATCGACCGTGCCGCGCGGCAGGATCTTGAGCGCCGAAGCGCCGTCGCCGGCGGGCGGGGCGTCGAGCGATTCGAAGCCGAGGCCGATCGCGTCGACCTCCAGATGCATGGGCAGATCGACCAGGATCGTGTCGATGCAATGGGGCAGGGATTTGGCGCCGAGGGCGGCGAGCACGGCGGCGTGGATGCGCCCTTGCGTGGCGAGATTGGCGCGGCTGGTGGCGATGAGCTCGGCTTGCGCGGCCGTCATCTTGGCCAGGTCGGACTTCATGCGCTCGAGCATGTAGCGCTGCATGTCGACCACGCCGTCGCCCGAACGCTGCTGCGGCGGGGTCAGCACCCAGAGCAGATCGGGGTGTTCGAGCAGGAAATCGGGATGCCGGCGCAGATACTCGGCGACCGCAGCGCCCGATAGGGCGGCCCCCCCCGAACTCAAGGGACCGGTCAGCGGCTGGGCGGGTTCGCTATCGGCCATCGCGCGTCAGCACTCCTCGATGCGGAGCGGCGGGCAAGCGGCGATGGAAACGCGTGCGAGCATGTTCCGACCCGGAAATTGCGGCGCGATCTTGCTTGTTCGCGACTCGACGGCGCAAAGTCTAGCCGATGGACGAATCGCGATCCAGCCCGCGCGTGCGCGTGATGCTTCCCATGCGCTTGGGCCCCTACGACTACGCCGTGCCCGAGGGCCTCGTCCTCGCGGCCGGCGATTTCGTGCGCGTGCCGCTCGGCCCGCGCGTCGAGATCGGCGTGGTGTGGGACGAGCCGCCCGATCCGGATTTCGATCCCGCGCGGCTGAAGCCGGTGCGCGGCAAGCTCGACGCGCCCGCGATGCGCGGCCCGTTGCGCGGCTTCGTCGATTGGCTCGCGCGCTACACTTTGTCGCCGCCGGGCAACGTGCTGCGCATGGCGATGAGCGTGGCGGCGGCGCTCGAGCCGCCCAAGCCGCGCCGCGCCTTGGCGCTGTCGCCGGCGGCACCCGATCCCGAGCTCGACGAGCCGGGCGTGCTCACGCCCGCGCGGCGGCGTGTGCTGCGCGAAGCGATGGCCGGCGCGCGCGGCGCGGGCGAACTCGTGCGCGCGGCGGGCGTGGGCGCCGGCGTGGTGAAAGGTTTGGTCGACAAAGGCTGGCTCGAAGCGGTCGAGCTTCCGCCGGCGGCGCCGCCGGGCCCGCGCGCCGATCCCAAACTCGCCGATCTCAATCCCGATCAGCGTGCCGCGGCCGATCTCCTGCTCGCCAAGCTCGGCCACGGCTTCTCGACGACGCTGCTCGATGGCGTGACCGGCTCGGGGAAGACGGAAGTCTATTTCGAAGCGGTGGCCGCGTCGCTCGCGGCGGGAAAACAGGTTCTGGTCCTGCTGCCCGAAATCGCGATGAGCGCGCAATGGCTCGCGCGTTTCGAGGAACGCTTCGGCGCGCCGCCGACGCCCTGGCATTCGGAATTGCCGGCGCATCTGCGCGCGCGGATCTGGCGCCGGATCGCCGAGGGCGAGGCGCGCGTGGTGGTCGGCGCGCGCTCGGCGCTGTTCTTGCCGTTCCGCGATTTGGGCCTGATCGTGGTCGACGAGGAGCACGAGCAGGCCTTCAAGCAGGAGGACGGCACGATCTATCACGCGCGCGACATGGCCGTGGTGCGCGGCAAGTTCGAAGACGCGTGCGTGGTGCTGGCCTCGGCCACGCCGTCGCTCGAAACCCTCGCCAACGTGGAACGCGGGCGCTACGCGCGCGTCGAGCTGCCCGCCCGCCACGGCGGCGCCACGCTCCCGCAAGTCTCGGCCATCGATCTACGCAAGACTCCGCCGCCGCGCGGCCGCTTTCTGTCGCCGCCGTTGCGTGCCGGCTTGGCCGACGCGCTGGAAGCCGGCGAGCAGGCGATGCTGTTCTTGAACCGGCGCGGCTACGCGCCGCTCACTTTGTGCCGCGCTTGCGGCCATCGCCTGCAATGCCCGCGCTGCACGGCCTGGCTGGTCGAGCACCGGCTGCACGGGCGCCTGCAATGCCATCATTGCGGCTACGCGTCGCAGCTGCCGCGTCAATGCCCGTCTTGCACGGCCGAGGAATCCTTCGTCGCCTGCGGTCCCGGCGTCGAGCGCGTGGCCGAGGAAACCCAAACGCTGTTCCCGGCCGCCAAGATCGCGGTGATGACGTCCGACACCGTTTCGGGGCCGGCGGCGGCGGCCGAGTTCGTGCGCGCGATGGCGGCCAAGGAGATCGACATTCTGGTCGGCACGCAGATCGTGGCGAAGGGGCATCATTTCCCGCTGCTCACGCTGGTGGGCATCGTCGACGCCGATATCGGCCTGGCGGGCGGCGATCTGCGCGCGGGCGAACGTTCTTGGCAGCTGCTGCACCAGGTCTCGGGGCGCGCGGGCCGCGCCGAGCGGCCGGGCCGCGTGCTCGTGCAAACCCACATGCCCGAGCATCCGGTGATGAAGGCGCTGGTCGCCGGCGACCGCGACAAATTCCTGGCCGCCGAGCGCGACGACCGGCGCAAGCGCAACTGGCCGCCTTTCGGGCGGCTGGCGGCGCTCGTGCTCTCGGGCGAGGACGAGGCGCTGGTCGAACGCATCGCCAAACGTCTGGGGGCGACGGCGCCGCGCGCGGACGGGATCGAAGTGCTGGGCCCGGCACCGGCGGCGATGGCGATCTTGCGCGGCCGGCATCGGCGGCGGCTGCTGGTCAAAGCGGCGCGCGGCGCCGATCTGCAAGGCGTGCTGCGCGACTGGCTCGCGCT
>JAMNXK010000547.1 GCA_023653245.1 Tagaea sp. | reverse complement strand
TCGTTCAGCGGATCGCGCTGGGCGTAGGCGCGCAGATTGATGCCCTGGCGCAGTTGGTCGAGCGTCAGCAGATGCTCTTTCCACGCGTGATCGAGTTCCTGGAGCAGCAGGCTCTTCTCGACCTGGCGCATGATCTCGGGGCCGGTCTCGGCGGTCTTGCCGGCCATCTTGCGCTCGACCGCGTCCGATAGGCGCTCGCGCATTTCCTCGTCGGCGATGCCTTCTTCCTTCGCCCAATCGACGACCGGCAGGTCGAGGCCGAAGATGCGCGCGACATCGTCCTGCAGGCCTTTGGCGTTCCATTGCTCGGAATAGGCGTTCTCGGGAATGTGCCGCGTGACGAGCACGTCGAGGGTCTCGCGGCGCATGTCCTGGATCTGCCCGGACACGTCGTCCTGGCGCATGATGTCGCGGCGCTGCTCGTAGACGACCTTGCGCTGGTCGTTCATCACGTCGTCGTATTTCAGCAGCTGCTTGCGGATTTCGAAGTTGCGCGCTTCGACCTTCTGCTGCGCCTTTTCGAGCGCCTTGTTGATCCAGACGTGGACGATGGCTTCGCCTTCCTTGAGACCGAGCTTCTGCAGCATCCCGTCCATGCGATCGGAACCGAAAATGCGCATCAGATCGTCTTCGAGCGACAGGAAGAACTTCGAAGCGCCCGGATCGCCCTGGCGGCCCGAGCGGCCGCGCAGCTGGTTGTCGATGCGCCGGCTCTCGTGGCGCTCGGTGCCGACGACGTAAAGTCCGCCGGCGGCGAGCGCGATCTTCTTGGCCTCCGCGATCTCGGCGCGGATCGCTTCTTCGCGCGCCTTGCGTTCGTCGCCTTCCGGCACGCCCGCGAGTTCCAGCTTCACGCGCATGTCGAAATTGCCGCCGAGCTGGATGTCGGTGCCGCGACCGGCCATGTTGGTGGCGATCGTGATCGCCCCCGGCCTGCCGGCCTGGGAGACGATCAGCGCTTCCTGCTCGTGGAAGCGCGCGTTGAGCACGGCGTGCGGGATGTTGCGCGCCTTCAGATCGGCCGACAGCGCTTCGGATTTCTCGATCGACACCGTGCCCACCAGCACCGGCTGACCGCGCTTGAGGGCTTCTTCGATCAGGTCGCAGATCGCCTTCGATTTCTCGCGCGCGGTGCGATAGACCTCGTCGTCGTGGTCCTTGCGCGTGACGGCGACGTTGGTCGGAATCTCGACCACGTCGAGCTTGTAGATCTCGGCGAATTCGGTCGCCTCGGTCATCGCCGTGCCGGTCATGCCCGACAGCTTCGGGTACATGCGGAAATAGTTCTGGAAGGTGATCGAGGCGAGGGTCTGGTTCTCGCGCTGGACCTCGACCTTCTCCTTGGCTTCGAGCGCCTGGTGCAGGCCTTCGGAATAGCGGCGGCCTTCCATCATGCGGCCGGTGAACTCGTCGATGATGACGACCTTGCCGTCCTTGACGATGTAGTCGACGTCGCGCGCGAACAGCTTGTGCGCGCGCAAGGCTTGATTGGCGTGATGGACGAGGGCGACGTTGCCCAGCTCGTAGAGCGCGCCGCCCTTGAGCAGCCCCGCCTCGGTCAGCAGGACCTCGATCTTCTCCGCGCCCGCTTCGGTCAGCGCCACGGTGCGCTGCTTCTCGTCCTTCTCGAAATCCGCCTTGTCCAGGCGCGGGATCAGAGTATCGACCGCGCGGTAGAGCTCGGAGGAATCGTCGGCCGGGCCCGAGATGATCAGCGGCGTGCGCGCCTCGTCCACCAGGATCGAGTCGACCTCGTCGACGATCGCGTAGTTGAAGGACCGCTGGACCATATGGCCGAGATGGAACTTCATGTTGTCGCGCAAGTAATCGAAGCCGAACTCGTTGTTGGTGCCGTAGGTCACGTCGCAGGCGTAGGCGGCGCGCCGCTCCTCGTCGGTCAGGCCGTGCACGATCGTGCCGACGGTCAAGCCGAGGAACTTGTAGACGCGGCCCATCCATTCGGCGTCGCGCTTGGCCAGGTAGTCGTTGACCGTGACCACGTGCACGCCCTTGCCTTCGAGGGCGTTGAGATAGACCGGCAGGGTGGCGACCAGCGTCTTGCCTTCGCCGGTCTTCATCTCGGAAATCTTGCCCGAGTGCAGCACCATGCCGCCCAGCAGCTGGACGTCGAAATGGCGCTGGCCGAGCGTGCGCTTGGCCGCCTCGCGCACGGTGGCGAAGGCGTCGATCAGGATCGCGTCGAGTGTTTCGCCCTTGGCCAGACGCTCCTTGAGCCAGGGCGTGCGCGCCTTCAAGCCGGAATCGTCGAGCGCTTGGAGCTCGGTTTCCTTGGCGTTGATCGCCGCGACGGTCTTGGCGAAGCCCTTGAGGGCGCGGTCGTTGGAGGAGCCGAAAAACGCGCGGGCGAGGGCGCCGAACATGCGGAAAGTCCTTGGGAAAACTGAACGCCGCGAAGACCGGGACGGCGGACCGGAGCGGGAGAGATAGGGCCATCGAAACGCGCTGTCAACGCAAGGCGAACCTGCGGATTCTGCGGGGTTTTCGCCTTGTCCGGGTGGGGGCGGCATGCGACAGTCCGCGCCGGATTTCGGGGCCATCCCCGGGGAAGGAATTCGCCGATGAAACTCGTCCGTTGGGCCGCGCTGGCGGCATTGCTGGCTTCAGCACCCGTTTGGGCGCAAACGCCGCGGCCCGCGCAAGCGCCCGCGGCCCCCGCCGCCGCCGACGATCCGATGCTCGCGCGCGTCGACGGGGCGGTCATCCGCCGCTCGGACGCGGTGAATTTCCAGCGCAACTTGCCGCCCCAATTCCAGCAGATGCCGCTCGAAGCGCTGATCGAGCCGATCTTGGAGCGCCTGATCTCGCAGAAGCTGCTCGCCGGCGACGGCCGCAAGCAGAATCTGCAGAGCGATCCCGAGCTGCGCCAGCGCATGGCCCAGTTCGAGGAGCGCGTCCTGCAGGAAGTGCTGCTCGGCCGGATCCTCGCGCGCGAGGTGAACGAGGCGGCGCTGCGCCGCCGCTACGAGGCCTA
>JAMNXK010000046.1 GCA_023653245.1 Tagaea sp. | reverse complement strand
CGCGCTCGACGCGCTGGTCAATCTCGCCGGCTTCGCCAAGGAGAAGGCGCCGGTCGGCGCCACGCCGCGCGCCGACTGGGACGCGGTGATGGACGGCAATCTCACCGCCGCCTTCCTGTGCAGCCAAGCGGCGCTGCCGCTGCTGCGCGGCGGGCGGGACGCCGCGATCGTGAACATGTCGTCGGGCCTCGCGGTCAAGCCCGCGCCGGGCTATGGGCCCTATTCGGTGGCCAAGGCGGGCGTGCTGGCGCTCACGCGGCTGCTCGCCGCCGAGAACGCGCCCGCGATCCGCGTCAACGCGGTGGCACCGGCCGCGGTCGATACGGCCTTCCTCAAAGGCGGCACGGGGCGGGGCGGGGACGACGCCACGGCGCCCGCGCGCCTCGATCTCGACGCCTATCTGAAAAGCGTGCCGCTCGCGCGCCTCGCCCAGCCCGAGGACGTGGTCGGCCCGATCCTGTTCTTGCTCTCGCCCGCCGCCGCTTACGTGACCGGCCAGACGCTGCACGTGAATGGCGGGCTGTGGATGAACTGATGCTCCCGATCGCGGCACCGCTCGAAACCCATGCCTTCATCGCCGGCAAGTCCGTCGCCGGCGGCGGCGCGCGCCTGCCGGTGTTCTACCCCGCGACCGGGGCGCGGATCGGCGAGCTGATCGAGGACGACGCGAGTGCCGTCGACGGCGCCGTCGCGGCGGCGCGCAAAGCGTTCGAATCGGGATGGGCGCGGCTGGCGGTCGAAAAGCGCCAGGCGCAGTTGATGAAGCTGCACGACATCGTGCTCGCGCACGCCGACGAGCTCGCGCGCCTCGAATGCCTCAACACCGGCATCGTGCTGCGCGAGCTGCGCGAGCGCCACATGAAGCGCGCGGCCTACAATTTCCGCTTCTTCGCCGAATTCATCGCCCACGCCAAGGGCGAGGTCTACGACCAGACCGAAGGTTACCGCTCGGTCGTGGTGCGCGAGCCCGCGGGCGTCGCCGCCTTGATCGCGCCGTGGAACGCGCCCACCGCGCTCGCCTCGATGAAGGTCGCCGCGTGTTTGGCGTTCGGCAATACGTGCGTGCTCAAACCTTCCGAACAGACGCCGCTCGCCTTGCGGCGCTTCGTGGAGCTTCTGCACGAGGCCGGCCTGCCCGACGGCGTGGTCAATCTGGTGAACGGGCGCGGGCCCATGACGGGTGCTGCCCTGGTCGCGCATCCCGGCGTGGACCTCGTCAGCTTCACCGGCGGCACGCAGACGGGGCGCGCGATCGCGGCGGAAGCGGGGCGGCGCTTGAAGCCGGTGACGATGGAGCTCGGCGGCAAGAGTGCGAATATCGTCTTCGCCTCGGCCGATCTCGATCGCGCGCTCGACGCCGCCCTCGTGGGCATCTATTCCAACAACGGCCAGCAATGTCTGGCGGGCTCGCGCATCCTGCTCGAACGCAAGATCGCCGACGAATTCGTCGTGAAATTCGTGGCGCGCGCCCAAGCGATCCGCATCGGCGATCCGACCGACGACCGCACCGAGCTGGGGCCGCTCGCCTCCGCGACCCATCGCGATCGCGTGCTCGGCTTCGTCGATGTTGCCAAAGCTGACGGGGCCAAGCTGCTCACCGGGGGCAAGCGGGCCGAAATGCCGGGGGCGTTGGCGGGCGGATATTTCGTCGAACCCACCGCCGTGCGGGCGCCGGGCCCGGAAGCGCGCGTCTGCCGCGAGGAGATCTTCGGCCCCTTCGCGAGCTTCCTGACTTTCGAGAGCTACGACGAAGCGATGGCGCTCGCCAACGACACCGAGTTCGGCCTCGTCGCCTATGTCTGGTCCGATCACCTGCCCACGGTCGAGCGCGCGACGCGCGATCTGGCCGCCGGCGTGGTCTGGGTCAACACGCCGATGACAAGGGAGTTGCGCGCGCCCTTCGGCGGGTACAAAGATTCCGGCATGGGCCGCGAAGGCGGCGAGGCGTGCGAGCGCTTCTATACCGAGGTCAAGACCGTCACCGTTCCATCCCGACCCGTCGCCGTGCGCAAGCTCGGCGCGCCAACCTAAGAAAACCAGGAGGATCACGTCATGTTGAATCGCCGCCATTTCCTCGGCGCCGCCGCCGCCGGGGCGGGAGCGCTCGCCGCCCCCACGATCGTCAAAGCGCAAGCGGGCGAGCCGCTCACATTCATGACGCCCTTCGGCTACATCGCCGATTTCATCGAGATGATGAACATGGTCTCGGGCGGGCATTTGCAGCGCCAGGGCTTCGCGCCACGCCTGCAGGCGGGTCAGGGCACGGCCACGGCGGTGCAGCAGCTGATGGGCGGCACGGCCGCCTTCGCGCGCGTCACCGCGATCGACCAGTTCGTCGTCGCGGCGCGCCAGAACGTGCCGATCGTCAGCGTTTCGACGCTCTACCAGGGCTCGACCTTCCAGATGGTCAGCTTGCGCGACAAGCCGATCCGCGACGCCGCCGATCTGCGCGGCAAGACCGTGGGCATCGTCTCGGTCGCCGGCTCGACCGACCTCATCCTCAACATCATGCTGCAGAAGGCGGGCTTGCGCGCCGAAGACATCAAGAAGGAAGTCACCGGCAATTCCCCCGGCGTGCTCCAGCTCGTCCGCCAAGGCCGCGTGGATTGCTTCTTGTGCGCGATCGGCGTGGTCGTCGCCTTGCGCCGCGCCAACGAGCCGATCGAGGTGTTCTCGACCGACAAATACGCGCCGATGCCCAGCCAAGTCTACGTCGCCAGCCGCGACTATCTGCAGCGCAACCCCGAGCAGACCGTGCGTTTCCTGCGCGCCTATCGCGCCTCGTGCGACGAGGTGATGAACGGCAATCGGCGCGCGATCTTCGAGCGCGCGAGCCGCGACTTCGAGATCCCGGGCATCCGCGACCTCGACACGCAGGTCAACATGATCGAAACGACGATCCGCGATTTGTGGCTCTCCGAAGGCCGCGAAAACCTGTACCGCAACGTGCCGCGTTTGTGGACCGAAGCCGATCGCGGCATCCGCGGCGCCGGCATCGCCGCGGTGCCCAGCGTCGAAGCGCTCTACACCAACGACTTCATCGACCGGGCGCGCGCGTGAGCGTTTCGCCCTCTCCCGGCCGGCCGCCTTTGCGCGACCGGCCGGAGCAGGTCTTTTTCGACGATCCGGCGATCGACCGGCTGGCGGGGGTGGTCTACGCCCTCGCCGCCGAAACCTGGGTGTTGCGCGACAAGGTGCGAAGGCTGGAAGCGGCACTGGCGCCCGCGATCCTCGAAGCGGCGCCCGAGCCCGAGGGCCTCGCCGAGGAGCGCAAAGCCTTCGTCGCGGCATTGATGGAGCCGCTGCTCGGGCGGCAGAAGTCGAACGGGCTATGAGCGCCGCGCGCCGCGAATTCGAGGCGTACCAGGCCTTCGTGCTCGACACGAAGCTTTACTGGACGTCGCTGATGTTCGGCGCGTTGAAGGCCGAGTACGAAGCGCATCTTCCGCGCGCCGCCAAGATGCTCGACGAGGAACCGCTGGCGCGCTGGCACGCCTGGTTCGAGCGGCATTTGCAGCGCATGAAGTATTCGGGGCGGCTGGGCTTGGTACCCTATGCCGAAACCTTGCGCGCCGGGATCGAGCGCGATCTCGACGCGCCCTTGCCCGACGGCTTGCTCGAGCTCGATCCGGCGCTCGCGATGCCGCGCTACTATTCCGAACTCGACGTGCATCAGCATCCCGGCGGGGTGTGGAGCGATCCGATCGCCGGCGCGGTCTACGAAATGGGCGCGCGCAGCACCACGCCTTTGCTGACGAAGCACAAGGATCTCCATCAGCGTTTGGTCGATCTCATCCTCGCGCGCGCGACACCCAAGCGCGTGCTCGATTTGGGGTGCGGATTCGGCAAAACGACCAAGCCGCTCTACGAGAGCGCGCGCGACGCCGAAGTGATCGGGCTCGATCTCTCCGCGCCGTGCTTGAAGTTCGCGGCCCAGGACGCCGCGCGCGCCCAAGCGCGCAACGTGCGCTTCGTCCAACGCGACGCCGCGCGCACGGGTCTGGCGGAAGGCTCGGTCGACGTGGTGACGTCCACGATGCTGCTGCACGAAATGCCGCCCGCGCAGGTGCGCGCCACGCTCGCCGAGGCCCATCGCGTGCTCGCACCCGGCGGATGGATGGTCCATCTCGACTTCCTGCCGCCGGACGACGAGTTCCTCGCCTGGCTGCATGCCGGACATGCCAAACGCAACAACGAGCCCTACATGGCCACTCTCGCGGCGATGGATATCGGCGGCGCCATCGCGGCGGCCGGTTTCGACGGCGTCGAGATCTCCGAATTCGAGGAAGCGCCGGGCGCGCTCGCCCTCGCCGGCAAGAAATGGCGTTTCCCCTGGACCTTGATCGCCGCGCGCAAAGCGGCCTGAACGGAGAATTCCCATGACCATCGGACGCCGGACGTTCCTCGCGGCGGGTGCGGCCGCGCTGACGGCACCCGCCTTCGCCCAAAGCCGCGAGCCGCTGGCGATCATGACGCCCTTCGGCTTCAACACCGATTTCATCGAGATGATGAACGCGGTCAGCGGCGGGCATCTCGCGCGCCAGGGCTTCGAGCCGCGGCTCATGGGCGCGCAAGGCACGGCACCCGCCACCCAGCAGCTGGTCGCGGGCCAGGTGCAGTTCATCCGCTCGGCGGCGATCGACATGATCCGCGCCGTCCACGCCTCGGGCGCGCCGCTGGTCGCGGTGGCGACCTCCCATCAGGGCTCGACCTTCCACGTCGTCTCCTTGCGCGACAAGCCGGTGCGCGCGGCCAAGGACCTGAAGGGCAAGACCGTCGGCATCGTCTCGGTCGGCGGGACCACCGACATTTTCCTGGATCTGATGCTGCGCAGCGCGGGCCTTGCGCGCGAGGACGTGAAGCGCGAAGTCACCGGCGCCTCGCCGGGCGCTTTGCAGCTCGTCAAGCAAGGCCGCGTCGATTGCTTCATGACCTCGATCTCGGCGATCGTGGCGCTGCAGCGCGCCAACGAGCCGATCGAGCTGCTGTCGACCGACGTCTATGCGCCCATGCCCAGCCAGTGCTACGTGACCACGCGCGACGTGATCGAGCGGCGCCCGCAAACGGTGGTGCGCTTCCTGCGCGCGATGAAGGCGTCGATGGACGAGATGCTGGCCGGCGACAACCGCGCGGTGTTCGAGCGCGCGGGCCGCGACTTCGAAATCCCGGGCATCCGCGATCTCGACACGGTGGTCGAGGTGGCGCGCACCTCGCAGCGTTTGCTGTGGCTGGCCAAGGGCCGCGAGAATCTGCTGCGCAACGTGCCCGAGCTGTGGGCGTCGGGCTTCCGCGCGCTCAAGGAGTCGGGCCTCGCCGATCCGCCCGATCCGGCGTCGCTGTGGACCAACCGCTTCGTGGACGAAGCGTTGCGTGGCTAGGCGCGCGCCCGGCGTCGCGTCGCTCTACCGCCAGGTCTACGGCCATTTGCGCGCCGTGGTGACCGAAGGCGGGGCGGATTTCGACTCGCCGTTGCCGTCCGAGCCCGCCTTGGCCGAGCGCTACAAGGTCAGCCGCGTGACCGTGCGCCGCACGCTGGAAATGCTCGAAGCCGAAGGCCTGGTGCGCCGGGTGCGCGGCGTGGGCACGTTTCCGATCCCGCGCGCGCCGGCCAACGACCGCGAAAACATCGGCGGCCTGCTCGACTCGCTGCTGTCCTACGAGCGCACGACGACGGTGGCCGATCTGGAATGGCGCGTGACCGATCCCTCGCCCGACGCCGCCGCCGGGCTCGGGCCGTTCAAGGCGTTGCGGATCGTGCGCGTGCGGCTCTATCGCGGCACGCCGATTTCGCTGACCACGCTGCACGTGCCCAAGCGACACGCGGGCCTGCTCGACCGCGCCACGGCCGGGCACGAGCCCATCGTGTCGATCCTCGACCGCAAGGGCGTGAACGCGGTGCGCGCCGAGCAGGCGATCACGGCCGTGGCGGCGGATGCGCGCGCGGCCGAGCATCTGGGCGTGAAGCCGGGCGCGCCGCTGGTCGCGATGAAGCGCCTGATGATCACCGCGCTGCAGGAGCCCGTGCTGCACCAGACGAGCCTCTACGCGCCCGACCTTTTCGAGTACCGGATGTCGCTGGCGCGCGGCTCGCTCGAATCGGCGGCGCGCTGGACGCCGATCGCGTAGCGGCGGCGGTTTCGGCGGCGAGCTCGGCCACCCGCGCCGCGCGAAGTTCGCCCGGCGCCGCCGGCCAGCACGCGACGAATTCGAGCGCCGGCAGATCCGCGTCGCTGGCGATGCGCATCAGGCGTTTGGCGCGCAATTCCTCGCGCACGATGGCGGGCGGCATCAACGCGACCGCGATTCCGTCCAGCGCCAGCTTGATCGCCGGCGACAAGGCGGCCGAGGCGTGCAAGCGCAAGGGCGCGAGGCCGCGCTGCGCGAACAACTCGGCCAACGCGATCTGCGGCTTGGTGCCGCGCGCGAAGGTCACGATCGGATACTCGGCCAGGCGCGCGAGCTTGGCGCGGCCCGGCAGACCCATCTTGGGGCTCGCCAGGAAGGCGAGTTCGAACTTGCCGAGCGGCAGGTTGCGCAAGGCGGGGGCCGAAAGCGGCCCGAGCAGGAAGGCGAGGTCGATCTGATGGGCGAGCAGGCGCTCGCGCAGATGGGGCGAAATATCGACCTCGATCTCCAGCGCCAGACGCGGATGCGCGCGCGCCAGGCGCTCGATCAAGCGCGGCAGCCATGTGTGCACGATGGTTTCGGCCACGCCCAGCCGCAGCGTGCCCTCGATGGCGCCGTCGCGCGCCAAGGCGGCGCGCATCTCGCCGTGCAGATCGAGCAGCCGCTTGGCGTAGCCGAGCAGCGCGCGGCCTTTCTCGGTCGGCGCCGCGCCGCGCGGGCCCCGGTCGAGCAGCGTTTCGCCGCATTGCGCCTCGAGGCCCGCGATGCGCTGGGAGATCGCGGGCTGGGTGGCGTTGAGCTTGGCGGCGGCCGCGCGGAAGCCGCCCAGCGTGGCGACCCACACGAAGGTTTCGAGCGCCTTGAGATCGAAGAGCGCCGCCATCCGATAACCAATCCTTATCAACCGCCATCCGAAATTCGGATTTGAACTTATCGCGCTTCCGTGGTCGCATCGCAAGCAATGGACAAAAGAGCCGCCATCGCCGATCCGATCGCCCTCCGGCATGCCTGCCGCGCGGGGCGGTTCTCGGGCCCGACCTCGGGTCACGCGCATGGCCACGTCCAGGTCAATCTCGCCATCCTGCCCGCCGCCGACGCCGCCGACTTCCTGCTGTTCTGCCAGCGCAATCCCAAGCCCTGCCCGGTGATCGCGGTCGCCGAGCCGGGCGCGCGGGCTTGCGCGGCGCTCGGCGCCGATCTCGATCTGGCGCGCGACGCGTCGGGCTATCGGTTGTTTCGCGACGGCGAGCTCGTCGAGACCGCCGCCGACGCGGCCGCGTGGTGGCGCGACGATCTGGTGACGTTCGCCATCGGCTGCTCGCATTCCTTCGAAGAAGCGCTGGAGGCCGAGGGCCTGACCCCGCGCCATGTGCGCTTGGGAACGACCGTGCCGATGTACCGGACGAACATCGAATGCGCGCGGGCCGGCAAGTTCCACGGACCGCTGGTCGTCTCCATGCGGCCCTACAAACCCGCCGACGCGATCCGGGCGGTGCAGATCACCGCGCGCTATCCGGCCGTGCACGGCGCGCCCGTGCATCTGGCCGATCCCGCCGCCATCGGCATCGCCGATCTCGCCCGGCCCGATTACGGCCAGCCCGCGCCCCTCGAACCCGGCGAGATTCCGGTGTTCTGGGCCTGCGGGGTCACGCCGCAGGCCGCGATCGCGCGCGCCAAGCCGGGTTTCGCCATCACCCACGCGCCCGGGCGCATGCTGGTCACGGATTTGCTCAACGCGCGGCTCGCGACCGGCTAGGATCGCCGGGGGGAGGGGATATGGACAGCGAACCGAAACTCTTGCCGCCCGAGCCTTTGCCGCAGCGCGTGTCGCGCCTGCTCGCCTGGGCGGCCGGCGCCTGCATTCTGATCGGCTGCGGCCTGCTGATCTCGATCGACGTGGTCACGCGCGCGATCTTCCGCCGCGGCGTGGTCGAGAGTTTCGAGATATCCGGCTACGCCTTCGCCGCCGCCATCGGCCTGGGCATGGGATTCGCGGTCGCGTCGAAATCCCATATCCGGGTCGACATCTTCCTCGATTTCCTGCCGCGCTGGGGCCGGGCGGTTTGCGATCTGATCGCCGCGGCGGCGCTGGCCGCGATCGCCTTGGCGCTCGCCTGGTATTGCTGGGGCACGCTCGATCAATCCATCGCGATGAACGCCAAATCGGTCTCCACGCTGCAAACGCCGATGGCCGTGCCGCAAAGCGTGTGGTTCGCCGGCCTGTTCTGGTTCGCCTGCATGGCGGTGATCGTGCCGCTGCAGGCGGTCTTGCGCCTGGTCGCGGGCGACCGGCCGGGGTTCGACGCGGCCGTCGGGCCGCTCAAGATCGACGAAGAAATCGAGCAAGCGGGCGTCGACGCCGAGCAAGCCAAAGGGAAGGGCGCATGATCGGCGCCGCCCTCGGCCTTCTTGCGGTCTTCGTCCTGATCGGCCTGCCGGTGGCCGCGGCCCTCGGCCTGATGGCCTATGTGCTGCAGGCCAACTACGCCTTCTTCCCGATGACGGGTGCCTTGGGCGAACTCGCGTGGAATTCGTCGAGCGACTTCATCCTGATCGCGGCCCCGATGTTCATCATGATGGGCGAACTCATGCACCGCTCGGGCATGAGCGAGCGGCTGTTCGCCGCCCTCACGCCCTGGTTCGCGCGCGTGCCCGGGCGGCTCATCCACACCAACATCGCCGCCTCGGCGGTGTTCGCGGCGACGTCGGGCTCGTCGGTCGCCACGGCCGCGACCATCGGCACGGTGGCGCTGCCGAACATGGACAAAGGCGGCTACAACCGCCCGCTCTTCCTGGGTTCGATCGCGGCGGGCGGGACGCTCGGCATCCTCATCCCGCCGTCGATCAACATGATCATTTTCGCCGTGCTCACCGACACCTCGGTCGCCGACCTGTACGCGGCGGGCTTCATCCCGGGCTTCCTGCTCGCGGGGCTGTTCTCGCTGCTGGTCTTGGCGCTGTGCTTGTGGCGGCCGGCCTGGGGCGGGCCGAAGGTCGAGCCGAGCGGGTTGTGGGCCGCGCGGATCGCGGGCTTGCGCCATCTTCTGCCGCCGCTCGGGCTGTTCGTCGTGGTCGTGGGTTCGATCTACGCGGGCGTCGCCACGCCGACCGAGGCCTCCGCGTTGGGATTGATGGCCACGCTGGCGCTGGTCGCGGCGAACGGCCAATTGACGGGCCGGGTGCTGCTCGCGGCGTTCGAAGGCACGGTGCGCACGACCTGCATGGTCATGCTGATCGTGATCGCGGCCTTCTTCCTCAATTTCGTGATGGTGTCGATCGGCCTCATCAAGGCGATCACCGATCTCGTGCTGTCGCTGGGCTGGCCGCCGCTGGCCATGCTGATGGCGATCGTGGTCTTCTATCTGATCCTCGGCTGCTTCATGGAGACGCTGTCGATGATGATCGCGACCACGCCCGTCGTCGTGCCGGTGATCGTGGCGCTCGGCTACGATCCGGTCTGGTGGGGCATCGTGTTCGTGATTCTGATGGAGGCGGCGCTCATCACCCCGCCGGTCGGCTTGAATCTCTACGTCGTCCAGGCGGTGCGCGGACGCGGCGCGTTCGGCGAGGTGTGCCTGGGCGCGCTGCCGTTCGTGGGCGCGATGCTGATCATGATCGGCGTGCTGATCGCCTTTCCCGAACTTGCCTTGTGGCTGCCCCAGCAACTCAAATCCTGAAGGAAAAAGGAGTCCGAAAACCATGCGCAAAACCCTTCTCGCTTTCGCGGCCTTGGCGGCTTTGTCCGCCCCGGCCGCCGCCCAGCCGCTGCCGCCGACGACGTTCAACGTCGTGGGCAGCATCGGAAACCTGTCGATGTACACGGCGCGCGAAGTGCCGTTCTGGAACGAGCAGCTGCCGGCCGCGTCGGGCGGGGCGAT
>JAMNXK010000546.1 GCA_023653245.1 Tagaea sp. | reverse complement strand
GAGCGATAGCCGACCGCCCCGTCGAGATCCATGTCGCGCGCGATCGGCACGATGTTCTCGCCCATCAGCTGCACGGCGCGCGCGTAGGCCGCGGGTCCCATACGCGCGAACTCGATCCGGCGCGAGTGCAGCGCCTCGACCACGGCGGCGTAATCCGAGCCGCGATGGACCGTCACGCGCACGCCGAGCTTGCGCTGCACATATTGGGCGAAGCTGTCCCAGCGCGGCAGCGCGTCGGATTCGTTCTCGGCGCTGGTGATGCCGAAGCGCAATTCGCGGAACTCGGCGCGCCAATCGGCGGCGGCGGGGGCGGCGCTCAGCGAGAGCACGGCGGCGGCGAGCAGGATGGAACGGCGATTCATGGGCGGTCTCCCGGCGCGAGGACGATCACGAGAGTTTCCGCCCGCCGCGTGACCGTCCGGCGGACGGCATGGCGAAGTGTCGATGTCGATCCGATGGCGTTCGGATGACGCGGCGGCGGCATGGTCACGGAAACTTCGCCGGATCGTCATCGTCGGGCCGCCGGTCCGGCGCGACAAGCCGGGCGTCCCTGCTCTTACCGGAGGAAACCGCATGATTCGCCGCTCCGCCCTCGGCCTGGCCGCCGCCGCCGCCCTCGTCGCCGCCCTGCCGGCCGCCGCCCAAGCCCCCGCCGAATTGCGCTTCGCCGTCACCGACGTCGTCGGCCTGGAGAATCTGCAGCGCGAATGGGGCCCGTTCCAGCGCGCGCTCGAGCAGCGCACCGGCCTGAAGATCTCCTTCTTCGCGGTCACCAACCGCACGGCGGCGGTCGAAGCGACGGCCGCGCGCCGCGTCGATCTCGTGTTCACCGGCCCAGCCGAGTACGTCGTGTTCCGCGCGCGCACCAACGCGGTGCCGGTCGTGGCGATCGCGCGCACGGAGTACTATCCGCTCGTCGTCGTGCGCGCCGATTCGGGCATCACGGACGTCGCCGACCTCAAGGGCAAGCGCGTCGCCTTCGGCTCGATCGGCTCGACCTCGCGCCATCTCGGACCGATGCAGCTGCTCGCCGACATGGGGCTCAACCCGCGCACCGACATCCAGCCGATGCACGTCGCCGCGAACGTCGGCTTCGAAGGCTTGCGCCGGGGCGACATCGCCGCGATGGGCATGAACCACACCGACTTCACCCGCCTGGTCGAGCGCGACCAAGCCACGACCTATTTCGTGCTGGGGCGCGGGCGCGACCTGCCGATGGATCTGATCGTCGCCGGTTCGCACGTCCCCGCCGAGACGGTCGAGCGCGTGCGCAAGGCGATCGCCGACCATCAGCCGGAAATGATGCGCGCGATCCTCGCCGGCGAAGGCGAGAACGTGAAGTTCGCGGGCATGCGCTGGGTCCCGTCGGTGCGCGACGAGGACTACAACTACGTGCGCAAGATGTACCGCACCATCGGCCAGACGCAGTTCTCGGACTTCGTCGGCAACTGACGTGATCGTCCTCGACGCGCCCGGCTTCCGGACGGTTCCGACGGGAACCGGGCGCGTCGAACCCGCCGTGCTCGCCGCGACGGATCTGCGCAAGACCTTCCCCGGCGGGCGCGTCGTGCTGGCGGGGGCTTCTTTCGCGGTCGGCAAAGGCGAGTCGGTCGCCTTGCTCGGCGCCAACGGCGCGGGAAAATCGACCTTGCTGCGCTGCTGCCTGCGCCTGATCGAGCCCGATGCGGGGCGCGTGGAAGTTCTGGGCGCGGACATGCGCGCGCTGCGCGGCCGCGCGCTGCGATCCGTGCGCGCGCGCATCGGCTTCGTGTTCCAGCGCCACAATCTGGTGCCGCGGCTTTCCGCGCTCAGCAACGTGCTGCACGGGGCGATGGCGCGCGGCGCGGGTGCCGCCGCTTGGTTCCAAGCGCTCGCCCCCAAGCGCTTGCGCGACGAAGCGCTCGCCTGCCTCGACCGCGTGGGCTTGGCCGATAGTGCGGCGATGCGCGCCGACCGGCTGTCGGGCGGTCAGTCGCAGCGCGTGGCGGTCGCCCGCGCGTTGATGCAGCGCGCCGAACTCGTGCTCGCCGACGAGCCCGCGGCCAGCCTCGATCCCGCCGCGGGCGAGGAGGTGATGGCGCTGTTCGCCGATCTGAACGCGCGCGAAGGCCTGACCTTCGTGTTCACCACCCACAATATCGAGCATGCGCTCGCTTATGCCGGGCGCGCGATCGCGCTCAAGGACGGGCGCGTGGCGCTCGACGCGCCCCGGGCCGAGCTCGATCCGGTCCTCCTGCGCGAATTCTACGAGCGCCCGCAATGAAGACCCATCGCGCCGCCCCGCCGCGTTTCGCGCGTCCCGATCTGCCGAGCTTCGTGGCCTGGCTCGTCTTCCTCGCCTTGCTCGTCTCGGCCTTCAAGGGCACGGGTTTCTCGGCGAGCGACTTCCTCGCGGGCCTGCCCAATATCGCGCGCATCGTGGGCGAGATGTTCCCGCCCTCGCTCGAACGCATCGACCGGGTCGGCATCGCGTTGATCGAGACCTTCCACATGGCGCTGATCGGCACGTTCGCGGGCGTGATCCTGAGCCTGCCGCTGGCCGTGCTCGCCACGCGGCATTTGACGCCGCACGCGTCGATTTATCACGCCGCGCGCGCGCTGATCGCCTTCTTCCGCACCGTGCCCGATCTGATCTGGGCGCTGATCTTCGTGATCGCGGTGGGGCTCGGGCCCTTCGCGGGCACGCTCGCGATCATGATCGACACGATCGGCTTTTGCGGAAGGTTTTTCGCCGAGGCCATGGAAGAAGCCGACCGCGCGCCCCAGGAAGCGCTGGGCGCCTTGGGCGCCGGGCGCGGCTCGGTGATCGTCGCCGCCGTGGTGCCCGCCGCCATGCCTTCGATGGTCGCCACCAGCCTGTTCGCGCTCGAGAAGTCGACGCGCTCGTCGGTCGTGCTGGGCCTGGTGGGTGCCGGCGGCATCGGGATCGAGCTGCAAGTGTCGATGGAGCTGTTCCGCTACGCCGAGGCCTCGACGATCATCCTGGCGATCTTGGT
>JAMNXK010000545.1 GCA_023653245.1 Tagaea sp. | reverse complement strand
GCTGGGCTTGACGGTGATTCCCTGGACCGTGAACGAAACCGCCGACATGGACCGCGTTCTCGGTCTCGGCGTCGACGGCTTGATCACCGACTATCCGGATCGGGCCAAGGCGCTGCTCGACGCGAAGGGAATTCCGGTTCGTTGATCGCGTCGCGCGGGCGCTTGCCTTCCAAGACATCCGCGACGTTGCGCGCCGCGGCCATGGCGATGTCGGCGCGCACGCGCGCGACCGCCGAACCCAGATGCGGCGTGAACAGCGTGCGCGGATGCGCGAGCAGCCTTTCGTCGATCGCGCGCGGACGATCGGGCAGCGCCCAATCCTCCATCTCGAACACGTCGGCGGCGTAGCCGCCCAGCCGGCCGTGGGCGAGCGCGTCGGCCACCGCCGCTTCCGACACGGTCGAGCCGCGCCCGACATTGATCAGCAGCGCGCCCGGTTTGAGCTTCGCCAGCGCGCTCGCGTCGATCAGGTGCCGCGCCCCCGGCACCAGCGGGACCGCGACGAACAGATAATCCGCGCGCGCGAGCACCGCGTCGAGCGGCGTCGAATCGGCGCGCGCGGGATCGTGGATCGCGATTTCGCAGCCGAAGCCCGCGAGCCGCGCTGCAATCGCGCGCCCGACCTTGCCATGGCCAAGAATGCCCACGGTCGCGCCGTCCAGACCGGTGCCGTAAAGCGCCGGCCGCCAGCCCGCGAACTCGCCCGAGCGCACGAACGCATCGCCCGCGGGAATGTGGCGCGCGAGCGCGATCGCCAGTCCGACCGCCAGTTCGGCGGTCGGCGCGGTCAGCAGATCGGGCACGATGCTGACCCACACGCCCGCGCGCGTGCACGCCGCCACGTCGAAATTGTCGAAGCCTTTGAGCGCGCAGGCGACAATGCGCAAGCGCGGCGCGCCCGCGAGGAAGGCTTCGTCCACCGCGTCGGGCATGAACGCCATCATCGCATCGGCCGCGCTTGCGCGCGCCTTCACCCAGGCCGGATCGGGCACCGCGCGGGTGTCCGGGCATTCGACGTCGCCATGGCGCGCGAGGAATTCGCGCGAGGCGTCGTCGATCCAATTGGTGACCAGAATGCGCTTGGTCACTTGAGCTTGGACCGCAACCAGGCGCCGATCGCGTCGACCACGAGCACGCAAGCCAGGATGGTGAGCAGGATCGCCGAGACCTGGTCGTATTTGATGAGCCGCAAGGCGGCGATCAGTTCGAAGCCGATCCCGCCGGCGCCGACGATGCCTAGCACCGTCGACGCGCGGAAATGGTATTCCCAGCGATAGATCGTCACGTCGGCGAGCTGGGGCACCACTTGGGGCAAGACCGCGTGCGTGACGACTTGCGCGCGCGTGGCGCCCGCGGCGCGCGCGGCTTCCAGGGGCTTGTCGTCGGCGTGCTCGATCGCTTCGGCGTAGAACTTGCCGACCATGCCGACCGAGTGCAGCGCCAAGGCGAGCACGCCGGGCAGCGCGCCGAAGCCGACGGCGGCGACGAACACGATGCCCATGATGAGTTCGGGCACCGAGCGCAGGAAGCTCAGGACCGTGCGCGCGGCGTGGTAGATCGCCGGGTGCGGCGTGGTGTTGCGCGCGGCGAGAAGCGCCAGGGGCAGCGACAAGGCGACCGCCAGCGCCGTGCCGGCGATCGACATCGCCAGCGTGTCGGCGAGCGGCCGGAGCCACGCGCGCCAGCGCGAGAAATCCGGCGGCACCATTTCCGAGAAGAGCTGGCCCAAGGCCGGCAGCCCGTCCGCCAAGCGTCCGGCGTCGAAGAAGCCGGCGAACCACAAGGCGGCCACGCCCACGGCCGCCACCGTCAGGCCGAGCGACGCGGCTTTGCGCTGCTCGGCCCGGGCGGCGTCGAGGATCCGGCCGTGATGGGCGGCGGTGGCGGTCATCCGCGCATCTGCGAGAGATCGAGCTGCAGGACGCGCGCCATTTCGCGCAGCACGTCGTAGGCCTTGTCGTCGGTCGGCGCGAAGCCTTGCACGCGGAAGGAGCGCAAAATCTGCTCGTCCTTGGTGTCGAGGAACGCCGCGCGGATCGCGTCCTTGAGGGCAGGGGCGAGATTGCCTTGCATCACCATCGGATAGTTCGGGATGGGATCGGACAAGGTGATCTAGACGATGCGCTCGCGATCGACGGCGTTGCGCGCGTAAAGCGTGTCGAGGATCGGCTTGGACAGCGCGCCCGCCGGCGCCTGGCCGCTTTGCACCGTGCGCGCGACCGCGTCGTGGGTGCCGACATGCACGGGCCGGTAGTCGCGCGCGCCGTCCAGTCCCTCGCGCTGCAAGAGCAGCGCGCGCGGCGCCAGATGGCTGGACGTCGAGGCTTGGTCGCCGAACGCGAAAGGCTTGCCGCGCACGTCGGCCAACGCCGAGACCGGGCCGCCTTTCTGGGCGATCACGACCGAGTGATAGAAGGGCGCGCCGCGCTCCACGCCGACGGCGAAAGGCTCGATCCCCGGCGCGCGCGACTTGGCGAGCACGTAGGAGAACGGGCCGAAATACGCGATCTCGATGCGCCCGAAGCGCGCGGCTTCGATCATCGAGGAATAGTCGGTGGTGACGACGATCTCGATCTCCTTGCGCAAGCTGCGCTCGAGATGCGTTTTCAGCGGCTGGGCGTTCTGGATGATCGTGCTGGCGTTCTCGTCGGGCAGCAGCGCCACGCGCAAGCGCGACGGATCGCGGGTCTGGGCGAAGGCGGGCGCCGCGGCGAAGGCGGCACCGGATGCGAGAAGGGTGCGGCGGGACAGACGGGTCATGCGACTGGCTCCAACGTTGCGGTTTCGGATTCGGTGGCGTCGGAAGGGCTCCGCGCGGCGCCGCCATAGATGCGCTCGACCTCGTCGGGGCCGAGCGCGTCGGGCGGGCCGTCGAACACGACCGCGCCGCCCGCCAGGGCGACGATGCGGTCGGCGAAGCGGCGCGCGAAATCGAGCTGGTGCAGGCTGACGATGGCGGTGAGCCCGTCGTCCTTGCAGATGCGATGGAGCAGGCCGAGCACGCG
>JAMNXK010000544.1 GCA_023653245.1 Tagaea sp. | reverse complement strand
CCCGCCACGCGGCCAAGCCATTTCTCGCGCGCCGCGCCCGTTCGCAAAATCCGGATTTCCTGCTAAGCTCCCGATTCGTAACGATATCCCGCCGCCGGAGACGGCTCGATGCGCATTCGCGACGATTACCGCACCCTCACGGGCCAGGAGAAGGCCTCGATCCTGCTGCTCTCCCTGGGCGAGGAGGTCGCCGCCAAGCTCTTCGCGCTGATGAGCGACGACGAGATCAAGGAATTGTCCCAGACCATGGCCGGTCTGGGCACGGTCAATTCCTCGATCATCGAGCGGCTGATCGTGGAGTTCGCCGACCAGATCGCGGCCACCGGCAGCCTCGTCGGCACCTTCGATTCGACCGAACGCTTGCTCGGCAAGGTTCTCGACAAGAACCGCGTCGCCAACATCATGGACGACATCCGCGGCCCCGCCGGCCGCACGATGTGGGACAAGCTGGGCAACGTCAACGAAGGCGTGCTCGCCAACTACCTGAAGAACGAATACCCGCAGACCGTCGCGGTCGTGCTCTCCAAGATCCGCGCCGATCACGCCGCGCGCGTGCTCGGCACCCTGCCCGAAGCCTTCGCGATGGAAGTCGTCATGCGCATGCTGCGCATGGAGACCGTGCAGAAGGACGTGCTCGACGACGTCGAGCGCGTGCTGCGCAACGAATTCATGTCCAACCTCGCCAAGACGACGAGGAAGGACACCCACGAGCTGATGGCCGAAATCTTCAACTCCCTGGACCGGCAGACCGAAGCGCGCTTCACCACGGCGCTGGAGGAACGCAACCGGGATTCGGCCGAGAAGATCAAGGCGCTGATGTTCAAGTTCGAGGATCTGGGCCGCCTCGACCCCAGCGGCGTGCAGACGCTGCTGCGCGCGGTCGACAAATCCAAGCTCGCCATCGCCCTCAAAGGGGCGAACGAGCAACTGCGCGATCTTTTCTTCTCGAATATGTCCGAGCGCGCGGGCAAGATGCTCAAGGAAGAAATCGAAGCGCTCGGCCCCGTGCGCGGCAAAGACGTGGCCGAGGCGCAAACCGCGATGGTCAACACCGCCAAGGAACTCGCCGCCAAGGACGAAATCGTCCTGTCCAAGGGCGGTGCCGGCGGTGCGGACGATCTCATCTACTGACGGGAAACATGCACCCCACCATCGCCGAATTCGTGTCGCTCGCCGAGCGCGAAGCCGCCCGCCACGACGACAGCGCCGATCGCGTCATGGCGATCGCCCCCGCCATGCGCCGGCTGGCGCGTCAGGGCGTGTCGCTGCTCGAAGCCGATCAGATGCGCAGCGATCCCACGCATTACTGCCGCAACGCGATCCATATCTGCCCGACCGGGAACATCTCGCTCTTCGCACTCGTGTGGCTGCCCGGGCAATGGACGCCGGTGCACGATCACGGCTCGTGGGGCGTGGTCGGCGTGCTGAAAGGCCATCTCGAAGAGCGCGCCTACATGCCGCGCGACGGCGAGATCAAGGCCGATACCGGCATCGTGCTGCGCCGGGGCGGGATCGTGCTGCTCGATCCGGGCTCGGTCTCGACCTTCGTGCCCAACCCCGACCATATCCACATGACCGGCGTGCCCGAGGAGGGCGAGACATGCGTGTCGCTGCATCTCTACGGCCGCAACATGGATAGTTTCCACATCTACGACGTGCCCGCCGGCACGCGCAGACTCATCGATGTCGGCCACCAGAAGATCGGCACCGAAACCGTCGAGGCGTGAACCCGCGCGCCCAGGAGAGTCCATGAAAGCGCTCGACGGCAAAGTGGCTTTGATCACCGGCGGATTGGGCGCCATCGGCGGTGCCACCGCCGATCTGTTCGCGGCCGAGGGCGCCAGGATCGCCATCGCCGACGTGGAGGGCCCGGCCGAGCCGACGGCGATGTCCAAGTCGCTCTTCGTGTTCGGCGCCGATCTGGCGGAGTCCGGCGCCACGCGCAAGGTGGTGCCGATGGCGCTGAAGCGCTACGGCCGGATCGACATTCTGGTGAATTGCGCGGGCATCGGCGCGGACGTGCCGTTCCTCGACACCGACGAGGCGCTGTTCGAGCGCATGATGCGCATCCATGCGGGCGCGGCGCTCGCGCTGTGCCAGGACGCGGCGCGCGACATGGCCAAGCGCAAATCGGGCGCCATCGTCAACGTGGCTTCGATCTCGGGCCTGCTCGGCTCGCAAGGCCGCCTCGCCTACGGCGCGGCCAAGGCGGCGCTGATGCAAATGACGCGCGGCATGGCGGTCGAACTGGCGCCCGTCGGCGTGCGCGTCAACGCCGTCGCCCCGGGCCCGGTCGAAATGCCCAAAGCCAAGCGCGTGTATTCGCGCGCCGACCGCAAGGCCTATACCGAGCGCACGCCGCTGGGCCGCTACGCCACGCCCGAGGAGATTGCGCGGGTCAATCTGTTCCTCGCCTCGGCCGCGTCGTCGTGCGTCACCGGCCAGACGCTGATCGCCGACGGCGGTTTCTCGATCGCGGGCTTGATGGCCGAAACGCCGGCGAAGCAGCGGCGCTGACGCGCGGCTAGAGCAAGATGCGTTTTAGCGGCAGCAGTCTTGGACCGGCCTCTCCTTCGACAAGCTCAGGATGAGGCCTACTTTAAAACCTCATGGTGAGCCCGTCGAACCATGAGGTCGGCACTGCGCTTCCACAAAAAAACAACCCACTCTACCCCACCGGGTGATGGCAGGCGACCATGCCGCCGCCGGGCATCGCGCGCTCGGCGGGCGCTTCTTGGGCGCATAGCGCGCTCGCATGCGCGCAGCGCCGGTGGAAGCGGCAGCCCGGCGGCGGATCGGCGGGATCGGGGATCTCGCCTTGCAGCACGATGCGCGGGATCGCCGCCGCCGTCGAACCCGGCGCGCGCGGAATGGCGGAGAGCAGAGCTTGCGTATAAGGATGTTTCGGAGCGGCGAAGATCTGTGCCGTCGCCCCGATCTCGACGATGCGCCCCAGATACATGACCGCCACGCGATCGCTGACATGGCGCACCACCGACAGGTCGTG
>JAMNXK010000543.1 GCA_023653245.1 Tagaea sp. | reverse complement strand
TGGCCGCGATCGAGGTCGGGATCACGGCACTCGATTCCTCGATGGCCGGGCTGGGCGGCTGCCCCTACGCGCCGGGGGCGTCGGGCAACGTCATCACCGAGGATCTGGTGTTCATGCTCGAATCGATGGGGCTGCGCACGGGCGTCGATTTCGAGAAGCTGCTCGAGGCGCGCCGCGTGCTCGAAGCCGCGTTGCCCGGTGCTGAGTTCCACGGCCATCTCGCCAAGGCCGGATTGCCCAAGGGTTTCAAGGAAGCCGCGTGACATGAACCAAGCACCGCAGCCGTTGCAGGGCCTCCGGGTCGTCGAATTCGTGCACATGGTCATGGGGCCGAGCTGCGGCCTCATCCTGGGCGATCTGGGCGCGGACGTGATCAAGATCGAGCCCGTGCCCCATGGCGACAACACGCGAAGGCTGGGCGCGTCGGGGGCGGGGTTCTTCGCCTCCTTCAACCGCAACAAGCGCGCTTTGGCCATCGACATGAAATCGCCCGAGGGCATGGCGGTGGTGACGAAGCTCGTCGCGCGCGCCGACGTGGTGACCGAGAATTTCCGCCCCGGGGCGATGGACAAGCTCGGCCTCGGTTACGACGATCTCGCGAAGCTCAATCCGCGCTTGGTCTATTGCTCGCTAAAGGGATTCCTCGACGGGCCCTACGAGCATCGCACAGCACTCGACGAAGTCGTGCAGATGATGGCGGGCTTGGCCTATATGACCGGGCCCGCCGGCCGGCCTTTGCGCGCCGGCACCTCGGTCAACGACATCATGGGCGGCATGTTCGCCGCGATAGGCATCCTGGCCGCGATCGAGGAGCGCCACCGCACCGGCAAAGGCCGCTACGTCAAATCCGCGCTCTACGAGAACTGCGCCTTTCTGGTCGGCCAGCACATCGCCCAATACGGCGTGACCGGCGAAGCGCCGCCGCCGATGGCCGTGCGCCGCGCGGCCTGGGGCATCTACGACGTGTTCGACACCGCCGACGGCGATCAGCTCTTCCTGGCGGTGGTGAGCGACACCCAATGGGGCCCGTTCTGCGACGCGTTCGGCTTGGCGGCGCTCAAGGCCGATCAGGATCTCGCCACCAACAACCAGCGCACCGCCGCGCGCGCCACGATGCTGCCGGTCGTCGCCGAAGCGGTGAAGCGCCATACCAAAGCCGAGCTGCTCGCCAAGGCCGAGAAACTGGGCATTCCCTACGCGCCCATCGTCAAGCCGGTGGAACTCTTGGACGATCCGCATCTGAACGAATCGGGCGGGTTCGTCGATCTGACCACGCCCGAGGGCAAGAAGGTCCGCGTGCCGGCCTTGCCGATGAGCTTCGACGGCGCGCGGCTGCCGGTGCGCCGCGGCCTGCCCGCGGTGGGCGGGGACGGGCGCGAAATCCTGGCCGAGCTCGGCTATGCGGGGGCGGAGATCGACGCGCTGGTCGCCAAGGGCGTCGTCATCGAGCGAAACGCCAAATAATCGTTGACGATTCGTCAACGTTCACGTAGCTTCCCTTGTCGCCATACAACAATTAGGCTTTTCCTTTCGGGCCGGGGCCCCCGCCCTTCGCGAGGGGGAGCCCGACAAACAGGGAGTTCGCACGATGAAGAAGACCCATGCGCTTTCGCGCCGCGCCGTCCTGGCGGGTGCGGCCGCCGTTCCCGTTCTCGCCACGCCGATGCTCGCGCGCGCCCAAGCGCCGCGCTGGAAGTGGGACCTACCCGCGGGCTACCCCGCGACCAATTTCCACTCGGTCAACCTGATCCAGTTCGCCAAGGACGTGAAGGACGCCACCGGAGGCCAGCTCGAAATCACCGTCCACGCGGGTGCCTCGCTGTTCCGCGTGCCCGAGATCATGCGCGCCGTGCAGACCGGCCAAGCGCAGATCGGCGAGTTGCTGATGGTGGTGCTGGAGAACGAGGACGCGCTGTTCGGCGCCGACAACGTGCCGTTCCTGGCCACGTCGTTCCAGCAAGCGCGCCGTCTGGCCGATCTGCAGATCCCCTATATCCAGCGCCGCCTCCAGTCGCGCGGCGTGCAGTATCTGTATTCGGTGCCGTGGCCGCCGCAAGGCTTCTACTCGCCCCGGGCGCTCGCCACGCCCGAAGATCTGCGCGGGCTGTCGTTCCGCTCCTACGGCGCCTCGGCCGGGCGCTTCGCCGAACTCGCCGGCATGCGCGTGACCACGGTGCAGGCGGCCGAACTCGCCCAAGCCTTCGCCACGGGGCGCGTCAACTCGATGATCTCCTCGGGCGCCACCGGCTTCGACACGAAGCTGTGGGAGCACGTGAAGTTCTACTACGACGTTCAAGCTTGGCTGCCCAAGAACATGATCATGGTCAATCAGCGTTCCTGGGCGACGTTGCCCGCCAACGTCCAAGCCGCGGTCACGCAAGCCGCGCGCGTGGCCGAGGCGCGCGGCTGGGCCGAATCCCAGCGCCTGGACCGCACCTTCCTCGACGCGTTCCGCGCCAACGGCATGACCGTGTCCGAGCCGTCGGACGCGCTGCGCGCGGGCTTCCGCCGCTGGGGCGACGAGCTCTCGCGCGATTGGCTGCAGCGCGCGGGTGCGGACGGCCAAGCGCTGGTCAACGCCTTCCGCGCCGCTTCCTGACGCGGGACATACGAAGGCCGGCGGGACGCCCCCGCCGGCCTTTTTCTTTCCGGGATAGGACACGCCCATGCGCCGCGCGCTCGACGCGATCTACGACGGTTCGGCTTGGCTCGCGGGGCTCGCGATGCTGTCGATCTTGATCATCACGCTGCTCCAGATCCTGGGCGGCGTTTCCGACATCTTCGTGCGCGGCACGGACGCCTATGCGGGCTACGCGATGGCGGCGGCGTCGTTCTTCGCGCTCGCGCATACGCTCAAGCGCGGCGAACATATCCGCGTGACGCTGTTCCTCCAGCGCCTGCCTTCGGGCCCGCGCCGGATCATGGAAATCCTGTGCCTGGCCGTTTCCGTTTTCCTGGTCGGCTATTTCAGCTGGTACGCCTGGGACATGGTCTATTGGTCGTGGGAGTTCGA
>JAMNXK010000542.1 GCA_023653245.1 Tagaea sp. | reverse complement strand
GCGCGTTTCCTACGACCGAGAAGCTTGCGGCCGCGTGCGTCGAGGTGCTCGAAGCCGGCGCGGATTTCCTCAAGACGTCGACGGGCAAGATCGCGCAAGGGGCGACGCCAGAAGCCGCGCGCGTGCTGCTCGAGGCGAGCAAACGCGGGCGCGTCGGCGTGAAGATCTCCGGCGGCGTGCGCACGGCGGCCGACGCCGCCGCCTACCTCGCCCTCGCCGCCGAAATCCGCGGGCCCCAATGGGCGGGGCCTTCGACGTTCCGTTTCGGCGCCTCGGGCTTGCTCGACGCGCTGCTCGCCGAGCTCGACGGCCGCGCGGCACCCGCGCCCGCCAAAGGCTACTGAGATGCTGCCCCAAGAACTCATCCGCAAGAAGCGCGACGGCGAGCGCCTGTCGGACGCGGAGATCGACTTCCTCGTCGCCGGCATCGCCGACGGCGAAGGCTTGGCCGACGCGCAAGTGGGCGCGCTCGCCATGGCGCTGTTCCTGAAGGGCATGGACAAGGACGAGCGCGTGGCGCTGACCCGCGCGATGACGAACTCCGGCACGGTGCTGTCCTGGAAGGACGAGAATCTGCCCGGCCCCGTGGTCGACAAGCACTCGACCGGCGGCGTCGGCGACAAGGTGAGCCTGATGCTCGCCCCCCTGGTCGCCGCGTGCGGCGCCTTCGTGCCGATGATCTCGGGGCGCGGGCTCGGACACACGGGCGGCACGCTCGACAAATTCGAGAGCATCCCCGGCTATTCGGCCAAGCCGGATCTCGCGCTGTTCCGCCGCACGGTGCGCGCGGCGGGCTGCGCGGTGATCGGCCAGACGGCCGATCTGGCGCCCGCGGACAAGCGGCTTTACGCGGTGCGCGACGTGACCGGCACGGTCGAATCGATCGGCCTCATCACCGCGTCGATCCTGTCCAAGAAACTCGCCGCCGGTCTCGACGCGCTGGTGATGGACGTGAAGTTCGGCTCGGGCGCCTTCATGGCGAAGTTCGAGGATGCGCGCGAACTCGCGCAAAGCATCGTCGCCGTGGCCAACGGCGCGGGCCTGAAGACGCGCGCGCTGCTGACCGACATGGACCGGCCGCTCGGCCGCACGGCGGGCAACGCGCTGGAAATGCGCGAGGCGATCCTCTATCTGAAGGGCGAGCGCGAGCCGCGTCTGCACGAGGTCACGCGCGCGCTGGCGATCGAGATGCTCGATCTGTCGGGCGTCGCGGCGCGCGAGGAGGCGGCGCAAAGGATCGATCGCGCGCTCGCGTCGGGCGAAGCGGCCGAGCGTTTCGCGCGCATGGTCGCGTGTCTCGGCGGCCCCGCCGACATTCTGGACAAGCACGACAAGTACCTCGCCAAGGCGCCGATCGTGCGCGGTCTCTATCCGCCGCGCCCCGGCACGGTGGCGCGCGTCGATACCCGCGCGTTGGGCGTCGCCGTGCTCGAACTGGGCGGCGGACGCGTCGATCCCGCGCAAGCGATCGATCCGGCGGTCGGTTTCGCCGAACTCGCCGGCCCCGGCGATTCCGTCGGCCCCGACCGGCCGCTGGCGATCTTGCATGCGCGCGACGAAGCCTCGGCCGCGCGCGCGGCGGTCACCCTCGAAGCGGCGTATAAGATGGGCGACGCGCCCGCGCTCGCGCCGGCCGTGCGCGAAACCCTGGGAGCCTGAGATGCCCCGCGCCTTCGTGCTGGTCATGGACTCGTTCGGCCTGGGTGCCGCCCCGGACGCGGCGAAGTTCGGCGATGCGGGTGCGGATACTTGGGGCCATATCAAGGCGGCCCACGCGCCCACCGTGCCCAACCTCGTGCGTTTGGGTCTCGACGCGGCGCACGCGCGCGCGACGGGCGGCGTCTATGCGGGCCCCGCGCCCGAAGGGCTCTACGGCGCCGCCGCCGAGCGCTCCTTCGGCAAGGACACGCCCTCGGGCCATTGGGAGATCGCCGGCGTGCCGGTCGAGTTCGACTGGGGCTATTTCCCCAAGACCGTGCCCACGTTTCCCAAGGATCTCACCGACGCGCTGATCGCGCGCGCCGGTCTGCCGGGGCTGCTGGGCGACAAGCACGCCTCGGGCACCACGATCCTCGACGAGCTGGGCGAAGAACACATCCGCACCGGCAAGCCGATCGTCTACACCTCGGCGGATTCGGTGTTCCAGATCGCCGCCCACGAAACCCATTTCGGCCTCGACCGGCTTTACGCCATCTGCGAGATCGCCTTCGAGCTGGTGCAACCCCACAAGGTCGGCCGCGTGATCGCGCGGCCTTTCGTGGGCGAGCGCGAAGGCGCCTTCAAGCGCACCGGCAACCGCAAGGACTACGCGATCGAGCCGCCCGCGCTCACGCTGCTCGACGCCGCCAAGGCGGCCGGCCGCGAGGTCCGCGCCATCGGCAAGATCGGCGATATCTACGCGCATCGCGGAACGACGCTGGAAATCAAGGCCGACGGCAACGCGGCCTTGATGGCGCGCACGATGGAAGCGCTGCGCGAAGCGCCCGGCGGCGCGCTGGTCATGACCAATTTCGTCGATTTCGACTCGCTCTACGGCCATCGCCGCGACGTGCCGGGCTATGCGCACGCGCTTGCCGCGTTCGACGCTTGGCTACCGGCGTTGCGCGCGGCGATGCGCCCGGGCGACGCGGCCGTGCTCACCGCCGACCACGGCTGCGATCCCACGTTTCCGGGCAGCGATCACACGCGCGAATACGTGCCCGTGCTGTGGTTCGGGCCCGGGATCGCGGGGCGCGAGATCGGCTTGCGCGCAAGCTTCGCCGATATGGGCCAGAGCCTGGCCCGCCATCTCGGCCTCGCACCGCTCGCGCACGGCGACAGCTTCGTTTAGCCGGCTTTCGCCGCCAGCGCCGCCTTGATCGCGGCGAGCGCCGCGTCGGCCTTGGCCGCGTCCGGCCCCCCGCCTTGGGCCATGTCGGGCCGGCCGCCGCCGCCCTTGCCGCCCAGCTCGGCCACGGCGATCTTCACGAGATCGACCGCGCTGACGGTCTTGGCGAGATCGTCGGTGACCGCG
>JAMNXK010000045.1 GCA_023653245.1 Tagaea sp. | reverse complement strand
TCGTTGGCGTTGGCGGCGGCGGCCCCGGCGAGCGGCACGCGCTCGCCGCGCACGATCTGCGGGCGGAAGCGCGGACCGGGTTCGATGGGGGCGAGGCCCGCGTTGGAGGCGGGCTTGATCCCTTGGGCGGCGAGATTGTCGGGCAGGCGCACGACTTCGAGCGCGCGCGCGCGATGGGGCAGGCGGCGGATGAAGCCGCGCTCCTCCAGCCCCGTGATCAGGCGGTGGATGCCCGATTTGGATTTGAGCCCGAGCGCGTCCTTCATTTCGTCGAAGGAGGGCGGCACGCCCACTTCGCTCAGGCGTTGATTGATGAGCAGCAACAGCTCGTATTGTTTGCGCGTCAGCATGGTGACCCTCGCGAGGCGAACCCGCCTTACTTGGAAGGCGGGAGGGTTGATCCGGGTCCGAGTGCCACACCGCAAGATTTCGGGACGGGGTGGGGGCGCGTCCACAACATGTCGAAAACGGAGGCGCAACGGACTGGGAATGTTCTAGTTCGGTTCGGCCTCGCCGTCAAGCCTTATCCACACGCCGTCAGCCGAGACGCAAGATCCGGATCGGGTCGCCGGCTTTGGCCGGCGGCGCCAGAGGGGCGCGGATCGCCAGCGCATCGGCGCGCGCCAGGACCGAAATCATCGAGCTGTCCTGCTTCTCGAAGGGCGTGGCGATCCAAGCGCCGTCGTCGCGCGGCGCGAGCGTCGCGCGCAGATAATCCTCGCGGCGGTCGTTGGCCGGCACGTCGCGGCCGAGGATCGCCATCTCGGGCTTCGGCAAAGGATCCGGGCGGCCCAACAAGGTCGCGAGGATCGGCGCCAGGAACAGCGTGGCGCAAACCAAGTTCGACACCGGATTGCCCGGCAAACCCAGCAACGGCAAGGCGCCGAGCTTGCCGAACATCAGCGGCTTTCCCGGCCGCATGGCGATCTGCCAGAAATCGAGCCTCAGCCCGTCGACGCCGAGCGCGGAACGCACCAGATCGTGCTCGCCCACGGAAGCGCCGCCCGAGGTGACGAGCAGATCGGCGCCCGCCGCGGCTTTCGCGAGGCCGCGCAGCGCGTCCGAATCGTCGCGCGCGATCGGCAGCACATGCGCTTCGCCGCCCCGCCGGCGCACGAACGCCGCCAGCGCGGGCGCGTTCGAGGAGACGATCTGGCCGGGACCGGGTGCCGTGCCGGGCAGCACGATCTCGTCGCCGGTGGTCAAGATCGCCACGCGCGGCCGGCGGCGGACGTCGAGCCAGGGCCGGTTGGCCGCCGCCGCCAAGCCGACATGGCGCGGGTCGAGCAGCAGGCCGGCGCGCAGCAGCGTCTCGCCCGCTTTGAAATCGAGCCCGGCCGGGCGGACGTAACGCCCGGCGGCGACGCTTTCCTTGGGATGCACGACGCCGTCGCGCTCCTCGGCGTCTTCTTGGATCAAGATCGCGTCGGCACCTTCGGGCACATAGGCGCCGGTGAAGATGCGCACGCATTCGCCGGGACCGACCCGTCCCGCGTAGGGATGCCCCGCCGGCGCCTCGCCGATGCGCTTGAGCGAAGCGGGAAGCGTGGCCATGTCGGCGGCGCGCACGGCGTAGCCGTCCATCGCCGACACGGGCGCCGGCGGTTGGGTCAGCGAAGCGGTCACGTCGGCGGCGAGCGTGCGGCCATCGGCGCGGTCGAGCCCGACGGTCTCGGCGCCGACGGGTGCGAGCGTGGCGAGGATGCGCGCTTGGGCTTCGGCGACGGGAATCATGGCTGCTCGAAGGCGCCCGACTTGCCGCCGGATTTGTGCACCAGGCGGATCGCCTCGATGCGCATGCCCCGGTCGATCGCCTTGACCATGTCGTAGACGGTGAGGGCCGCGGCCGACACGGCCGTCAGCGCTTCCATCTCCACGCCGGTCTTGCCGCCGACCTTCACGGTGGCCTCGATCTCGACCGCATGCGCGGCTTCGTCGGGCGTCAACTCGACCTTGACCGAGGTCAGCAGCAAAGGATGGCACAGCGGGATCAGCTCGTGCGTCTTCTTGGCCGCCATGATCCCGGCGAGCTGCGCCACCGCCAGCACGTCGCCCTTCTTGATCCGGCGCGCGACGATCTCGCGCAAGGTTTCGGGCGCCATGACCACGCGGCCTTTGGCGACGGCGACGCGCGCGGTTTCGTCCTTGGCCGACACGTCGACCATCACCGCGTTCCCGGCCGCGTCGAAATGCGTGAGGCCGCTCATGCCGTTTCTCCGAGCAGCGCCTTGGTCGCGGCCGCGACATCGGCCTGCGCCATCAAGGACTCGCCGACCAGGAACGCGGACGCGCCGGCGGCGGCCAGCCGGTCGATATCCGCCCTGGTCTTGATGCCGCTCTCGGCGACCAACAGGCGATCCTTGGGCGCCATCGGCGCCAGGCGCTCGAACGTGGCCAGATCGACCGCGAGGGTCTTGAGATTGCGGTTGTTGATGCCGAGCATCGTGGTGGCGCCCATGGGACCGTGCGCGGGCAGCGCGAGCGCGCGCGTCATCTCGGCTTCGTCGTGGACTTCGGCCAGCACGTCCATTCCGCGCATCAGCGCCAGTTCGCACATTTCCTGCGCCCCGCAATCGTCGAGACAGGCGAGGATCAGCAGCACGCAATCGGCACCGAGCGCGCGGCTTTCCTCGATCTGGTATTCGCCGAGCATGAAATCCTTGCGCAAGGCGGGCAGGGGAACCGCGTCGCGCGCGGCTTGAAGATACGCGTCGTCGCCCTGGAAATAGGGCTTGTCGGTGAGCACCGACAAACACGCCGCACCGCCGTCGCGATAGGCGCGCGCGAGCGACGGCGGATCGAAATCGGCGCGGATGAGGCCCTTGGAGGGCGAGGCTTTCTTGATCTCGGCGATCAAGGCCGGCCGGCCGCGCGCGGCCGCCGCGCGCAAGGCGAGCGCGAAGCCGCGCGGCGGCGGCAGTTTCGCAGCGCGCGCGCGCAGCTCCGCCGCCGGCACGCGCATCCAGCGCTTCGCGGTTTCCAGCGACGTATCCGCGCAGATGCGGGCGAGGACGTCGTCCATGTCAGGCGGCCGAGCGGTTGGAGATTTCGACCAGCGCTTCGAGCGCGCGCTTGGCCGATCCCGAATCGATCGCCGCGGCGGCTTGCGCGACACCTTGGGTCAGGTCCGCGGCGGCGCCCGCCACGACCAGCACGGCGGCGGCGTTGAGCGCCACCACGTCGCGCAACGGGCCGGTCTTGCCGTCGAGCAGCGCGCGCATCGCGGCGGCGTTCTCCTGCGGCGTGCCGCCCTTGAGATCGGCGGGTTGGGCGCGCGGCAAGCCCGCCTGCTCGGGCGTCACCTCGAATTCGCGCACTTTGCCGTCGTGGAATTCGGCCACGTAGGTCGGGCCGGTGGTGGTGATTTCGTCGAGCCCGTCCGAGCCGTGCGCGACCCAGGCGCGTTCCGAGCCCAAGCGCCCGAGCGTTTCGGCGACCGGCGCCACCCATTTGCGCGCGAACACGCCGACGAGCTGGCGCTTCACGCCGGCGGGGTTCGACAGCGGGCCCAGCAGGTTGAAGATCGTGCGCGTGCCCATCTCCACGCGCACGCCCGCGACATGGCGCATCGCCGAATGGAAGCGCGGCGCCATCATGAAGCCCACGCCGGCTTTCGAAATCGCGTATTCGACGAGCTTGACGTCGCATTCGACGTTCACGCCCAAGGCGGTCAGCACGTCGGCCGCACCGGATTTCGAGGAGAAGGCGCGATTGCCGTGCTTGGCGACTTTGCGGCCCGCGCCGGCGACCACGAAGGACGCGGCCGTCGAGATGTTGAAACTGCCCGAGGCGTCGCCGCCGGTGCCCACGGCTTCGACCGCGTCGGCGGGAGCGGCGACCTTGATCGACTTGGCGCGCATGGTGCGCGCGGCGGCGGCGATCTCGTCGACCGTTTCGCCGCGCACGCGCAACGCCATCAGGAAAGCGCCCATCTGCGCTTGGGTGGCGTTGCCCGACATCATGATGTCGAAGGCCTGTTCGGCCTCGTCTTGGGAAAGCGCGTGGCCGTCGGCCGCGCGCGCGATCAGCGCCTTCAATTGTGTCATGTCGCCGGGCATGGGAACTCGCCTTGGGTTGCGCGGGTGGGGTTATAGCGCGGGCGCGGCGCGCCGTCAGGTGCCCGCGGCGCGCCGCGCCGGGGATTCGGCCGCGCCGGGCGCGGCGGGGGGGACCGTGCGCTCGGGGGGCAGGCGCAGCGTGACCGTCGTGCCCTTGCCGGGCGCGGACTCGATGTCGAGCGTGCCGCCATGCATGCGCGCGATGGCCAGCGACAGCGGCAGGCCCAGCCCGGTGCCCTGGTGGGCGCGCGCGAGCGTGCTTTCGATCTGGCGGAAGGGCTGCAACGCGATCGGGATGTCGCTCTCGCGCATGCCGATGCCGTCGTCGCGCACGCGCACGAACGCGCCGCCGTCGGGCAGAAGCCCCGCGTCGAGATCGACGCGCCCGCCCTCGGGCGTGAATTTGACCGCGTTGGACAGCAGATTGAGCACGATCTGCTTGAGCTTGATCCGGTCGGCCCAGACGACCGGCGGGTCCGCGACGTCGTCGGTGCGCAGATCGAGCCGCGCGCGCGCCGCGCGCTCGCGCACCAGGCGCACGCACGCTTCCATCACGCTGCCCAAATCGACCTGTTCTTCGCGCAAGCTCGCCTCGCGCGCTTCGATCTTCGATAGATCCAGGATGTCGTTTATGAGGTTGAGCAGGTGCTTGCCCGAATCGCCGATGTCCTTGACGTACTCGGCGTAGCGCGGATCGCCCACGGGCCCGAACAGCTGGTCGATCATGATCTCGGCGAAGCCGATGATCGCGTTGAGCGGCGTGCGCAGCTCGTGGCTCATATTCGCGAGGAACTGCGATTTGGCGCGGTCGGCGAGTTCGGCGGCTTCCTTGGCTTGGCGCAGCGCTTCGGCGGCCGTTTCGCGCGCGGTCACGTCGGTGAAGGTCGCCACATGGCCGCCGTCGTCGATCGGGCGCATATAGACTTCGACGGTCTTGCCGTCGTCCAGACGCTGCAGGATCGTTCGCGGTTCGCGCGACCGCGCGCCCGCGATGCGCTCGCGCAAGGCGGTCTTGGCCGCTTCGCTCGTGTATCGGCCGCGTTCGTAGGAAATGCGCAGCAGATCGAGCAGCGAAGCGCCTTCCGGCGCGTCGGATTCCGAAAAGCCGAAGATTTCCAGATAGCGCTTGTTGCGCACGATCACGCGCATGCGCTTGTCGTAGACGGCGATGCCTTGCGCCATGTTGGCGAGGGCCAATTCCAGCTGCGCGCGCTTGACGTCGAGCTGCTCGCGCACGAGGGCGAGCGCGTTGGCCGCGCGCTGGCGCTCGGTCACGTCGAGCGCGATCCCGTCCCAGACGATCTCCCCGTCCGCTTCGCGCCGGGGCCGGCCCACGACGTCGAACCAGCGCTGGCTGCCGTCGGCGTGGCGCACGCGCCCGGTCCATTGCACCGGCGTCAGGTCGCGACCCGAGCGCGCGAACTCGCGGCGCAGGGAGTCGAGGTCTTTGGGATGGGTGTATTCGTTGAGCACGCGGCCGCCGTCGGTGATCGCCAGCGCGCGCGGAATGCCGAGCTGGCGCTCGACGCCCTCGTTGATCCACACGAATTCCGGGCGCTCGCCGGGCAGCTGGCGGCGCTGGAACACGATTCCCGGCACGTTGCCCACCAAGGTCTGGAAGCGGCGTTCGGACTCGCGCAGCGAGATTTCCGATTCCTCGACCCGGCCCAAATGGCGCGCGAGCGAGAGCAGCAAGAACAGGAAGGCCGCCGACACCAGCGCCGCCAAGGGCATGGTGATGGCCAGCGAGGCGCGCCACTCGGCGACGTAGATCTGGGGATCGACGCCCGCGTACACGACATGCGCGAGCCCCGGCAGCTTGCGCGCCACGATCAGGCGCACGGTCTCGTCCAGGCCCGAGGCGAGTCCGACCGACGGCGTGTCTTCGCCTGCGGCCAGTGCGACCTCCAGCAAGCGCGTATCGACCAGGTAGCGCGGCACGCCGCCCGGCGGCTCGGGCCGCCGCGCCACCAGCCAGCCGCGCGGGTCGACCAGCGCCATCGCCGTGGCGCGCGCGTCGGTCGGATCGGCGAGCGCGCGGACGAACGCGCCGGCGGGAAGTTCGAGCGCGACCGCCACGCCATACCCCGCCGGCACGGGCGCCACGACGTAGATCAATGCGCCGTCGCCTTCCGGAGAGCGCACGGGCAGCGACACGGCGAAGCGCGCGCCGTCCTGCAACGCGGCCAACGCGTCGTCCACCGGCAGACGCGCGCGCGGCCGGTCGCTTTGCCCGGCGGCGAGGACGTGGCCGGCGGCATCGACGGCGAAGAGGCGGCCGGCGCCCGAATCGCGCGCGGTTTGCGCCGTCAAATAGGCTTCCAGCGCGCCGGGTGGGGCCACCAGCGCCGCCGTCGCCCGGCCCGCGATGGCGAGGGCGGCGAACTCCGCGCGGTCGAATACGTTGCGCGCGTATTCGGCCATCACGGCCGAGACGTTGCGCATGTCGCGCTCGGCTTGCGCGCGCGCCCGATCGGTCGCGGTCGCGGCGCCATAGGCGAAATAGCCGAAGAACCCGCCCGCGACGGCCAAGACCAGACCGAGCAGCGCGAAGCGATAGCGCGTTCGACCCAAGGAGCGCGGGCCCAAGCGAACGGTCGGACGCGCGTCCGCCGGATCGGTCACGGCCGGCGCGAAGCGAAGGCGGATAGGCCGCACGTCGCGCTATCGGCGCGGGCGGAGAAACTGTTCGTGCCGAAGCGTCCGAGAATGCCGAAGCTCTGGCGCCCGGCGCGGATGGCGGTGATCACGCGCCCGTCGGCCTCGATGAAGGCCACGAAACGATCCAAGGGCGCGTCGGGCTGCTGGAGGTCGAAAATCTCCCCGCGCACTTCGCCACCGGCGACCGTCATGCGGAACTTGAACGCGGCCGGGCAGCTTTGCGGCGGGCCGCTCGACCGGCCGATCTCGCCTTCGTAGACGCCGTCGAGGGCGGCCAAGCCACCGGGCGGCGGCCCGCTGGCGCAAGCCGCCAGCATTCCGGCGGCCAATACCGTCGCAAAGCGAGAGAGGAGGGTCATATGGCGATTTTTCGCTCAAATCAGAGGTGTGGGCAAGGCGCCCCAGGGTCGCTGGATTGCGTTAAACCTTGACCTTCCCAGAACAGGAGGGTTTAACGAGGCGGGATGCACACCCTCGATCTCAAAATCGCCGGCATGACATGCGCGGCCTGCGTGAGCCGCGTGGAGAAGGCCCTCGCCCGCGTGCCCGGCGTGCGCGCGGCCAGCGTCAATCTGGCGACCGAAAAAGCGCGTTTGACGCTCGACGGCGCGGGCGGCCCGGTGTTGCGCGCGGCGGTGGCACGGCTGCGCGAAGCCGGGTACGAGGCGGCGCCTTGGTCGCACGGCGCCGAGCGTGCCGCGGCGCAAGCCCACGGCGAACAAGCGGCGCTGGCGCGCGATCGCGTCGAAACGGCGCTGGCATGCGCGCTCGCGACGCCCTTGGTCTTCGACATGCTCGCCCATTGGGGCTGGATCGACGCCGGACTGCCGGGCTGGCTCGCGCTTGCGCTCGCCACGCCCGTGCAGTTCTGGCTCGGCGCGCGCATTCATCTGGCCGGCTGGCGCGCGCTGCGCGCCGGGGCGGGGAACATGGAGCTCTTGGTCGCGATCGGGACCCATGCGGCGTTTTTCCTCAGCGCCTATCTGATCTTGTCCCATCCGCCCGGCCACGCGACGCACCACTATTTGGAAGGCGCGGCGGTGGTGATCGCGCTCGTGCGGCTGGGCAAGTATCTCGAAGCGCGCGCCAAACGCGCGGCGGGCGAGGCGGTGCGCGCCTTGCTGGCGCTGGCGCCGGAGAAAGCGCGCCGCTTGGACGCCGGCGGCGGCGAGGTGGAGATCGCCGCCGAGCTCTTGGCGCCGGGCGACGTCGTGCGCGTGCGCCCGGGCGAGCGTTTTCCCGCGGACGGGATCGTCGTGGCCGGCGCGTCGGACGCCGACGAGGCGATGCTGACCGGCGAGAGTCGTCCGGTGCCCAAGGGCCCGGGCGATCGGATCGTCGGGGGATCGTCGAACTTCACCGGCACCGTCGATGTCGAGATCCGCGCGACCGGTGCGGATACCGCCCTCGCGCGCATCGTGGCGCTGGTCGAGGCGGCACAAGCCTCCAAGCCCGCGATCCAGCGCAAAGTCGACGCGATCGCCGCCGTGTTCGTGCCGGCGGTCATGGTCGTCGCCTTGGCGACCTTCTTGGTCCGCTGGCTCGGCCTGGGCGAGCTCGAGAACGCGATCGTCGCGTCGGTGACGGTGCTGGTGATCGCGTGCCCTTGCGCGCTGGGCCTGGCCACGCCCACGGCGATCGTGGTGGGCACGGGGGCGGCGGCGCACGCGGGCTTGCTGGTGCGCGACGCCGAAGCGCTGGAGCGCGCCGGTGCCGTCACGCTGGTCGCCTTCGACAAGACCGGCACGTTGACCGAAGGCAAGCCGCGCTTGGCGTCGTTCGAAGGCGGGGACGAAGCGCTGCGCCAGGCCGCCGCGGTGCAAAGCCGATCCGAACCTCCCCTCGCGCGCGCGGTGACCGACGCGGCGCGCGCCAAAAATCTGACGATTCCCGGCGTCGCCGAGTTCGCGGCGCTGCCCGGCTTGGGCGTGGCGGGCGTCGTCGAGGGCGCGCGCGTGGCGCTGGGCTCGCTGCGCATGATGCGCGCGCGCGGCCACGATCTGGGCGCGTTCGAAACGGCGATCGCGGCGGCCGAAGCGAAAGGCCGCACGCTGGCGCTGCTCGAATGCGACGGCCGGATCGCGGGCGTTCTCGCTTTCGAGGACGCGCCGCGCGCGAACGCGGCCGCCGCCGTCGCGGCGTTGCGCGCGATGGGCATCGATATCGCCGTGATCTCCGGCGATCGGCGCGCGGCCGTCGAGGGGCTGGCCGCCGCGCTCGGCGTCGCGCGCGTGCACGCGGAAATCATGCCCGCCGACAAGGCCGCCGCGCTCGCTTCCTTGCGCGCGCAAGGCCACGTGGTCGGCATGGTCGGCGACGGCGTCAACGACGCGCCCGCCTTGGCCGCCGCCGACGCGGGATTCGCGATGGGCTCGGGCAGCGACGCGGCGATCCGGGCCGCCGGGATCGCGCTGCTGCGCCCCGATCCGCTGCTGGTTCCCGCCGCGATCGACCTGGCGCGCAACGTGGCCAAGCGCGTGCGCGAGAATTTGTTCTGGGCCTTCGTCTACAACGTCGCGGGCATTCCGCTGGCGGCGGCGGGGCTGCTGAGCCCGGCGATCGCGGGGGCGGCGATGGCGTTCTCGTCGTTCTGCGTCGTGACCAATTCCTTGCGCTTGGCGAAATGGAAGCCTCCGGGAGATTCGCGATGAATATCGGCCAAGCCGCCAAGCGCGCGGGCGTGAGCGCCAAGTCGATCCGCTACTACGAGAGCGTCGGCCTGATCGCGCCCGCCGATCGGCGCGGCAACAATTATCGCGACTACGGCGAGCGCGAGGTGGCCGAGCTGCGCTTCGTCAACCGCGCGCGCTCGCTGGGGTTCTCGGTCAAGGAGGTCGGCGATCTGCTGGCGCTGTGGCGCGACAAGAAGCGCGGCAGCGCCCAGGTCGCGGATCTCGCGCGCCGGCACATCGCCGAAATCGAGCGCAAATTGGCCGAGCTCGAGACGATGCGCGCGACCTTGACGGGCTTGCTGGCCGCCTGCCCGAGCGACCGGCGCCCGGATTGCCCGATCCTGGCCGACATCGCCGGCGAACCCTTCGCGCCGGGGAATCGAGTCGCCCGCGAATCGGTGTAAGCACCGGGGGCATGGCGCCCCCTTCGACATCCCGGACCTCCGGCGGTTTCGTCCGCGATTTCGGCCGCGCGGCGTTGTTCGCCGTGCCACTCGCCGCCTTGGCCGCTTGGGCCTGGGTGGAAACGCGCGAGCCGCCGGACTCCGACGTCGCCGTTCTGGTCCCGGTCGTCGCCGCCGAGCCGCCGCCGGCCGCGCTCCCTTCGCGCCACGAACCGATCGCGCCCTATTTCGGCATCAAGCGCCCGGCGAGCGCGCCGCCGCCG
>JAMNXK010000541.1 GCA_023653245.1 Tagaea sp. | reverse complement strand
TCGGCGATCAGTTTGCGCGCATGCGCCGCCATCGCCGCCGTCAGGCTTTCGACGTAGTACGAGCCCGCCAAGGGATCGATCACCTTGGCGATCCCGGTCTCCTCCTGGAGGATCAGCTGGGTGTTGCGCGCGATCCGCGCGCTGAACGGCGTGGGCAGCGCCAGCGCCTCGTCGAAGGAATTGGTGTGCAGGCTTTGCGTGCCGCCCAAGGCCGCGGCCATCGCCTCGATCGCGGTGCGCACCACGTTGTTGTAGGGGTCCTGCTCGGTGAGCGACACGCCCGAGGTCTGGCAATGGGTGCGCAAGGCGAGGCTATCGGGCTTCTTGGGCGCGAAGGGCGCCATCATCTCCGCCCACAGCAGGCGTGCCGCGCGCAGCTTGGCGATCTCCATGAAGAAATTCATGCCGATCGCGAAGAAGAACGACAGGCGCGGTGCGAACGCGTCGATGTCGAGCCCCTTGGACAGCGCGGCGCGCACGTATTCGAGACCGTCGGCAAGCGTGAACGCGAGCTCCTGCACGCAGGTCGCCCCCGCTTCCTGCATGTGATAGCCGCTGATCGAGATCGAGTTGAATTTGGGCATGCGCTGCGCCGTGTGCTCGATGATGTCGGCCACGATGCGCATGCTGGGTCCGGGCGGATAGATATAGGTGTTGCGGACCATGAACTCCTTGAGGATGTCGTTCTGGATCGTGCCGGAGAGTTTGGCGCGGTCCACGCCTTGCTCCTCGCCCGCCACCACGAAGGCCGCGAGCACGGGCAGCACGGCGCCGTTCATGGTCATCGACACCGACATTTTGTCGAGCGGGATCCCGTCGAACAGGATCTTCATGTCCTCGACCGAGTCGATCGCCACGCCCGCCTTGCCGACGTCGCCGACCACGCGCGGATGATCGCTGTCGTAGCCGCGATGGGTCGCGAGATCGAAGGCGACCGACAGCCCGGCCTGACCGCCCGCGAGCGCCTTCCTGTAGAAGGCGTTCGACGCCTCGGCCGTGGAGAAGCCCGCGTATTGGCGGATCGTCCACGGGCGGTTGGCGTACATGGTGGCGCGCGGACCGCGCACGTAAGGTGCGAAACCCGGCAGCCCGCCGAGATGTTCGATCCCCGCGAGATCGGCTTCGGTATAAAGCGGCTTGACCGCGATACCTTCGGGGGTCGTCCAGGTCAGCGAATCGCTCTTCGCGCCCTTCAATTCGGCGGACGCCAATTTTTCCCATTGGGCGAGATCGGGATTCGCGAATTCGGCCATTGCCTTCTCCCCTGCCAGGACGACTGTAAGGGTCCTCACGACCCCCAAAAATAGGGTCCCGAGTCGAGCACAGGACGAATCGAGGGCAAGCGTCTGATTCGGCGTGGCGAATCGGACTTATCGACAGGTTGTGGGTAAGTGGCCTTCGGACCCCAATATTTTGGGGAATCAACCGCGACTCGGAGTCACCAGCGCAATTCGGCCAAAACATAGGTCGGCGCGAAGCCGAACTCGGCCGACAGCGCGGCCATCTTCGCGTCGTCCGGCAGCGTGCCCATCGGCGCGCCGAGCGCTTCGCCGTGAATGCCGCCGGGGATGAACGCCTGATCGATCCCGGCGGCGCGCGCACCCGCCACGTCGGTGCGCATCGCGTCGCCCACGCCGAGCACCCGCGCTTTGTCGGGCGAGCCTGCGAGTTCGAGCGCCCACGCGTAGACGCCGGCATGCGGCTTGCCGTGATAATGCACGACTCCGCCCATCGCTTCGTAGGCGGCGGCGAGCGTGCCCGCGCACAGCAAGCGCCGCTCCCCGCGCAACACTTCCAGATCGGGATTGGCGCAGACCATCGGCAGATCGCGCGCGCGCGCCTCGCGCAGCACGGGCATCAAGGCGGGCATGTCGAGCGTGCCGTCGCCCGCGGCCCCGGTGGCGAACACGAACTCGGCCGCGTCGAGCGTGGCGACTTCGCGCAGGCCGATTTCGGCGGGATCGGTGAGATTGCCCGGCATGCCGACATGGTAGTAGCGCGTCCGGTTCCCGTGCGCGCGGCGCGCGAGGGCTTGCCACGCCGCCTCGCCCGAGGTGACGATTCCGTGGAAATCCGCGTCGGCGAGGCCGAAGCCCGGCAATTGCGCGCGCAAGATCGACACGCGGCGCGGCGCGTTGGACAGCGCGATCGTCTTCTTGCCCAGCGCGCGCAAGCGCGCCAGCAGATCGGGGACGCCGGCGAAGGCCGTCAGCCCGTCGTGCAAGCAGCCCCACATGTCGAACAGAAACACGTCGTACCGGTCGACGACCGGTCCCAGGCCTTCCAGACGCCGCGTCATTGCGATTCTTTAAGCGGCTTGGGTTCGCCGAAGAGATAGCCCTGGCCGAAGCCCGCGTCGAGATCGAGCACTTCGACCAGCATCGGCTCGTGCTCGATCTTGTCGATCACCAATTCGACGCGCTGGTCCATCAGGCCCTGGCGCAACCGCACGAAGCCCGCCCCGCCGGCCTGGGCCGCGTAGTCGATCATCTTTCGCGCCTCGACCTTCACGAAGCGGAAATTCCGCTTGGCGAGCTCGGCCGGATCGAGATGCGAAGGCTCGATCACCTGGTCCATCGAGAAGCGGAAGCCGCTCTTGGCCAAAGCGGCGAGTGCGTCCCACTGCTCGGGCTTCAGCCGTCGCGTTTGCGCTTCGGCCAGTTCGAACACGAGATTGGGTGCGAGGTCGACGTTCTGGCCCATGAAGGCGACGAACTCGCCGAAGAAGCGGCGGTCGGCCAGCGTGTGCTGGGAGATGTTGACGAAAATCCCGGTGCCCCCGCCCCCGCCGCCGGTCTGGCCTTGGATGCGGCGCACGAGCTGCACGCCGCGGAACAGCAGCATGTTGTCGATCGCGGTGACCAGGCCGTAGGCCTCGGCGAGTGCCAGATAGGAATCGGGACCGATCAGCGTGCCGTCGGGTGCGCGCATGCGCGAGAAGCATTCGTAGTGGCGGCGGCGGCGCTGCGGCAGATCGACGATCGGCTGGAGATAGAGTTCGACGCGCCCCTCGCGCAGCGC
>JAMNXK010000540.1 GCA_023653245.1 Tagaea sp. | reverse complement strand
TGGCGGCGGCCTTGGCCTCGCGCACCGGCAAGGTCGGCTTCGTCGGCGGCATGGACGTGCCGATCATCCGCAAATTCCATCGCGGCTTCGAGGAAGGCGCCAAGCACGCAAACGCCCAAGTCGAAGTGTTCATGAACATGACCGGCACGACGCCGGCGGCGTTCCGCGACCCGACGCGCGGCGCCGAACTCGCGCGCGGCCAGTTCGACCGCGGCGTGGACGTGGTGTTCGCGGCCGCGGGCGCCACGGGAACGGGCGTCTATCAAGCCGCCAAGGACGCCAATCGCCTGGCCATCGGCGTGGACAGCAACCAGAACCATCTCCATCCGGGCACGATGCTGACCTCGATGACCAAGCGCGTCGATGTGGCCGTGTACGAGGCGATGACGCAAGCCCGCGCCGGGACGTGGCGTCCGGGCGCGCGCGTCCTCGGCCTCAAGGAAGAAGGCGTGGGCATGGCGATCGACGAGCACAATCGCCGCCTGATCACGCCCGAGATGGAGCGGCGCATCATGGAGGCGCGTCAGGCGATCATCGACGGCCGCATCGTCGTCACCGACGTCACCGCCGCGCGCTGAGCGCGGGGGTGAATCCGCCCGCGCTGCGCCTGTCGGGTATCGACAAGCGCTTCGGCCCCGTGCACGCCAACCGAAGCGTCGATTTGTCCGTCGCCAAAGGCTCGATCCACGGCATCGTGGGCGAGAACGGCGCGGGCAAGTCGACGCTGATGGGAATCGTCTACGGCTACTACCAAGCCGATTCCGGCGCGATCGAGGTCGACGGCAAGGCGGTGCGCATTGCCGCCCCGCAGGACGCGATCGCCGCCGGGATCGGCATGGTCCACCAGCATTTCATGCTGGTGGAGAACTTCACCGTGCTGGAGAACGTGCTGCTCGGCGCCGAAGGCGGCATGCTGCTCGCCAAGGGCCGGGCGCATGCGCGCGCCGAACTCGAGCGGCTCGCGCGCGACTACGGGCTGGACGTCGATCTCGACGCCAAGATCGAGGATCTGCATGTCGGCGCCCAGCAGCGCGTGGAGATCCTCAAGGCGCTTTATCGCGGCGCGCGCATCCTCATCCTGGACGAGCCGACCGCCGTGCTCACGCCGCAAGAAGCGGACAAGCTGTTCGAGCTTCTGGCCCTGTGGCGCGATCAAGGCCGCACGGTCGTGCTCATCACCCACAAGCTGCGCGAGATCCTGGCGATCACCGACCGCGTCACGGTGATGCGCCAAGGCGCGGTCGTCGCCACGCGCGAGACCAAAGACACCAGCCGCGAGGACCTGGCCGAGCTGATGGTCGGCCGGCGCGTGACGATGCGCGTGGCCAAAGGCGCTTCCGCCCCGGGCTCGGAAGTGCTGCGCGCGGAGAATCTGACTTGCGTCGACTCGCGCGGCACCGAGCGCTTGCGCGACGTTTCGTTCGCCGTGCGCGCGGGCGAGATCGTCGGTATCGCGGGCGTCTCGGGCAACGGACAGAGCGAATTGCTCGAGGTCCTCGCGGGTCTGCGGCGCCTGACGAGCGGGCGCGTGATCTACAAGGGCGCCGCGCTGCCCGCCCCCGGCGATCCGTCGCGCGCCCGGCAGGCCCGCGCGCGCGCCATCGCCCACGTCCCCGAGGACCGGCACCGCATGGGCATGGTGGTCTCCTTCCCCGCCTACGAAACCGCGATCCTGGGCTATCACGACGATCTGGGGTTGGCCAAAGGCATGCTGCTGTCCGAGACGCGCTCGGTCGATCGCTGCGACAAGCTCATGGGCGCGTTCGACGTGCGGCCCGCCAACCCGCGACTCAAAAGCGGCAAATTCAGCGGCGGCAATCAGCAGAAGATCGTGCTCGGCCGCGAGATCGACCGCGATCCGGATCTGCTGCTGGTCGGCCAGCCGACGCGCGGCGTGGATATCGGCGCCATCGAATTCATCCATCGCCGCCTGGTCGAGCTGCGCGACCGCGGCAAGGCCGTGCTCTTGGTCAGCTGCGAGCTCGACGAAATCCTCGGCCTCGCCGACCGCATACTCACGATCTGCGACGGGCGGATCGTCGGCGAAGTCGCCGGCGACGCCGCCGACGAACGGCGCATCGGGCTGATGATGGCGGGGATCGCCGCGTGAGCGCCAAAGGCGAACTTCCGGCCTGGGTCGATATCGCCCTGCTGCCGCTGGTCAATCTCGCCCTTGCTTTCGCGCTGTCGGGCCTGGTCGTGATCGCCGTGGGCGAGAACCCGGTCGCGGCCTTGACCATTCTCGTGCGCGGCGCCATCGGCTACCCCGAAGCGATCGCCTTCACGCTCTATTACGCGACCAACTTCATCTTCACCGGCCTCGCCGTCGCGGTCGCCTTTCACGCCGGTCTGTTCAATATCGGCGGCGAAGGCCAGGCCTATATCGCGGGCCTCGGCGTGGCGCTGGTCTGCCTGTTCCTGGATTTCCTGCCCTGGCCGTTGATCTTCCTGCTGGCGATGGCGGCGAGCATGGGGTTCGGCGCGATCTGGGGTGCCGTGCCGGGCTGGCTGCAGGCGCGCCGCGGCAGCCACGTGGTCATCACGACGATCATGTTCAACTTCATCGCCGCGGCTTTGATGACCTATCTGCTCGCCCATGTGATGCTCGATCCCGGCCATGGCGCGCCCGAGACGCGGAGATTCATCTCCAACGCGACGCTGCCCTCGATGCAGACCATGCTCGGCTGGATCGGGATCGACGCGCCGCGCTCGCCGCTGAACCTCGCTTTCGTCCTGGCGCTGATCGCCGCGGCGCTGGTCTACGTCTATGTCTGGCGCACGCGCTGGGGCTACGCGTTGCGCGTCGTCGGGCAGAACGAGCAGGCCGCGCGCTACGCCGGCATCGATCCGGGCCGCGTGATGGTCGTCGCCATGGCGATCTCCGGTGCGCTCGCGGGCATGATGGCGCTCAACGAAATCATGGGCGCGCATCAGCGTTTGCTTTCGGCGTTCACCAGCGGCTTCGGCTTCGTCGGCATCGCGGTGGCGCTGATGGGCCGCAACCATCCCGTGGGCGTGTGCCTGTCCGCG
>JAMNXK010000539.1 GCA_023653245.1 Tagaea sp. | reverse complement strand
TTGGCGCCCTTGCGCAGCGTGTTGATCGATTCGACCAGCATCAGCGCGCCGATCAGGCCGAGCACTACGACATAGGCGATCGAGATCACGAACTCGACCTGGCCCAGCGCGCGCAGCCAGGCGAAGATCTGCACGCCCAAGGACGAGCCCACGATGCCGCCCGCCAGCAGCACGCCGCCCATGCGGAAATCGACGTTGCCCCTTCGCATATGGGCGATCACGCCGGACACCGAGGCGGCGACGATCTGCGCCGCCTCCGAGCTCACGGCCACGGCGGGTGCAATGCCGATGAAGATCAGCAAGGGCGTCATCAGGAAGCCGCCGCCCACACCGAACAGGCCCGACAGGAATCCGACGCCGCCGCCCAAAGCGAGCAGCACGAAAATATCGACCGACACCTCGGCGATGGGCAGATAGATCTGCAACGACGGAACCCCCGCCCGATATTGGCGGGGGTCCGTGCCTCGGCGCAACAGAATTACGGCCGCGTTTTCGTCATGCCGTGTAGGACGCGTTGAAGCCCAGCGCCACGTCGAGGGCCACGCCGGAGATCGCCTTCGCCTGCTCGGAAGAGAGGAACATCACGGCGTCGGCGATCTCCTCGGGTTCCATCGCCGGCCGATCGCCGAGCGGCAAGAGCGGATTGAGCGCCGCATCCTGCTCGGCGGCCGAGCGCAGTCCCATCGAAGCGATCTGCGCTTGCGAGCGGTACATCGGCGTATTGACCGGACCGGGAGAGACCGCATTGACCGCGATGTTCGCCGGGCCGAATTCCATGGCCATCTGCTTGGTCAATCCGATCACGGCCCATTTGGTCGCGGTGTAGATGCCGTTGCCCGCGAATCCGGCGCGCCCGCCGATCGACGCGATGGTCACGATCCGGCCGCCGCCGCGCGCCTTCAAGTGGGGAATGGCGGGCTGGACGGTTTTCCACACGCCATGAATGTTCACGTCGACCACATCGACGAAGTCGCGCTCGGCGCCGGTCTCGTTCGCGTGCCACGCCACGAAACCGGCGTTGGCGACGACGAAGTCCAAGCCGCCGAGCTCGCGAGCGCTGCGGTCGGTCGCCGCGCGCATCGCGGCCAGATCGCGGACATCGGCCTGAATCTTCAGAATTCGCGTGCCGTGCGCCGATGCCGCGGCGACGGCGGCGTCGAATTCGGACATGTCCGCGACGCGGAAACCCGGGCGGGGGGCGAAGGCCGCGGGATTGGCGACGTCGATCATCGCCACGTTCGCGCCACGTTTGGCGTACTCGATCGCGATCGCACGGCCGATTCCCCGTGCGGCCCCCGTCACCAGCGCCACTTTTCCGGCGAACGGACGGGCGGGCGCTTGCGCGGCGGCGATGTTCGCACCGGCGGCGAAAGTGGCCGCCGCCGTCGCGGCGCCGCCGAAAAGAAAGCCCCGGCGATTGGCGGTATTCGTGGACATTGTCGATCTCCATTTCTGCCCCGGCGACCCCGATGGCCACCGGACCCGGAGAAGATCGGTCCAAATGATATGTTCGAGTAGCTATACAAAAATCTACGAAGATGTTAGTTTGTCTAAACAATGAGAAGCGACGCGCTCGATGGTTTGTTGGCGTTCGCGCTGGTCGCGGAACGGCGCAACTTCACCGCCGCCGCGGCCGAGTTGCGTGTGACGCGCTCGGCCGTCAGCCAGTCCATCAAGACATTGGAGCGGCGCTTGGGAGTCGCGCTGTTCGCGCGCACGACGCGCGATGTCGGGCTGACCGAGGCGGGGCGCGTTTTTTACGAGGGCGTCCGCCCGGCCATCGACGGGGTCGTGGCGGCGAGCGAGAAAGTCGGCGGCTTGGGCGGCAAGCCCAGCGGATTGCTCCGTCTCAACGTGCCGCGCGTCGCGATCGCCGGCGTGATCGCGCCCCTCCTGCCCGCGTTCCGCGCCGCGTATCCCGGCGTGACCGTCGAAGTCTTCGCCGATGACGGTCTGGCGAACATCGTCGAGGACGGTTTCGACGCGGGCGTCCGGCTCGGCGAACTCGTCGAGAAGGACATGGTTTCGATCCGTCTTGCGCCGGACGATCGTCTGATCGCGATCGGCGCGCCCGCCTATTTCGCGCGCCACGGCCATCCCGCTCATCCGCGCGATCTCGCCGCGCATGCCTGCATCAATTTCCGACAGCCGACCCGCAAGGGACTTTATCGCTGGGAATTCGAGCGCGACGGCGAAACCTTCGATGTCGCCGTCGAGGGGGCGCTGATCGTCAACGACACCGAATTGAAGATGCGCGCGACGTTGGACGGCATGGGGTTGTCCTATGAACTCGAGTCGGTCGCCGCGCCGCATCTGAAGGCCGGCAAGCTGGTCGCCACGCTTGCGGACTACGCGCCCCGCGTACCGGGCTTTCACCTTTACTTCCCGGCGCGCGCGCAAGCCATGCCGAAGCTGCGCGCCTTTATCGACATCGCGACGCGCGCGCGCGCCAAGCGCGCGTCATCGCAAGCGAACTGAGCCCATCGCGCCTCCGGCGCGCCGTTTTCGACGCGAGATCCTCGGGCGCCCGAAGGGCGTCAGCCCTTGTTCATCCGGTTGTTGACCAGATCGTCGACCACCGCCGGATCGGCGAGGGTCGAGGTGTCGCCCAGCGCCGAATGCTCGTTGGCGGCGATCTTGCGCAGGATGCGGCGCATGATCTTGCCCGAGCGCGTCTTGGGCAGGCCCGGCGCCCATTGGATCAGATCGGGCGAGGCGATCGGGCCGATCTGCTTGCGCACCCAGGCGACCAGTTCCTTGCGCAGCTCTTCGGTCGGCTGCTCGCCGGCCTTGAGCGTGACATAGGCGTAGATGCCCTGGCCCTTGATGTCGTGCGGATAGCCGACCACGGCGGATTCCGCGACCTTCGGATGGGCGACGAGAGCGGACTCGACCTCGGCCGTGCCCATGCGATGGCCCGACACGTTGATCACGTCGTCCACGCGCCCGGTGATCCAGTAATAGCCGTCTTCGTCGCGCCGGCAGCCGTCGCCGGTGAAGTAGTAGCCCTTGAAGGTCGAGAAATACGTCTC
>JAMNXK010000538.1 GCA_023653245.1 Tagaea sp. | reverse complement strand
GCCCGCGATGGACCAGCAGATGCGGCTCGGCCGCCGGCGGCTTGATGACCGCGCCGTCGGGGCAGAGATTGCCGCGCAACACCGCCAGCCCGCCCTCGCCCGCGACGGGATTGTCGCGCTTGCGAATCACGTCGTCGTCGTGGACCAGGGCACCCGCGATGTTCTCGCCGATCGACTTGCCGGTCACCGTCACGCAGCCGGCGTTCAGCACGCCGCGGATGCGTTCGAGCAGGCCCGGCAGACCGCCGGCGTAGAAGAAATCCTCCATCAGGTATTTCCCCGACGGACGGATATTGCCGAGCATCGGCACTTTGCGCGACAGCGCGTCGAACCGGTCGAGATCGAGCTTGGCGCCCGAGCGGCCCGCCATCGCGATCAGATGAATGACCGAGTTGGTCGAACCCGCGAGTGCCAGCACGCACAGCACCGCGTTCTCGAACGCTTCGGTGGTCATGATGTCGCGCGGCTTCAGATCTTCCCACACCATCTCGACGATGCGCCTGCCGCACGCGGCGGCCATGCGCGGATGGGCGGAATCCGCCGCCGGAATCGACGACGCACCCGGCAGCGTGAGGCCCAGCGCCTCCACCGCCGAGGCCATGGTCGAGGCCGTCCCCATGGTCATGCAGGTGCCGAAGGAGCGCGCGATGCCGTCTTCGATTTCGCCCCACGCCTTGTCGTCGATATTGCCCGCACGCTTCTCGGCCCAGTATTTCCACACGTCCGAGCCCGAACCGAGCGTCTTGCCGCGCCAATGGCCGCGCAGCATCGCCCCCGCCGGCATGAAGATCGTCGGGATGTTCATCGACGCCGCCCCCATGACCATCGCGGGCACGGTCTTGTCGCAGCCGCCCATCAACACCACCCCGTCGACCGGGTTGGCGCGCAGCAGCTCCTCGACGTCGATCGACAGCAGATTGCGATAGAGCATCGTCGTGGGCTTCATGAACGGCTCGCCCAGCGACATCGCGGGCATTTCCAAGGGGAACCCGCCGGCCTGCAGCACGCCGCGCTTCACGTCCTCGACGCGGCTCTTGAAATGATGATGGCAAGGGTTGATGTCGCTGAACGTGTTGACGATCGCGATCACCGGCTTGCCCGCGTAATCCTCGGGGCCGAAGCCCATCTGCTTGGTGCGCGAGCGATGCCCGAACGAGCGCAGATCCTGCACCCCGTACCAGCGATGACTGCGCAATTCCTCGGGCTTCTTCCGGACCATTCGCGTTCCCCTCCCCTTGCGTGGCGGAAGCGAGGATGCGACGTTTCGTAGGGACTTAGCAACAATCGAGACGTCATGGACAATCTGCGCATCGACGGCGGCCGGCTTTGGGCCGCGCTGATGGAGATGGCCAAGATCGGCGCCACGCAAAAAGGCGGCGTATGCCGCTTGGCGTTGACCGATCTCGACCGCCAAGGCCGCGATCTGTTGATCGCTTGGGCCAAGGCGATCGGCTGCACGGCTTCGGTCGACCGCGTGGGCAACCTGTTCTTGCGCCGCGAAGGCACCAAGCCCGGGCTTCCGGCCGTCGCCACGGGCTCGCATCTCGACACCCAGCCCACGGGCGGCAAGTTCGACGGCGTCTACGGCGTGCTCGCGGGGCTCGAAGTCCTGCGCACGCTGCACGACGCCAAGATCGCCACCGAGCGCGCCCTGGAGGTGATCGTCTGGACCAACGAGGAAGGCTCGCGCTTTTCGCCCGCGATGATGGGCTCGGGCGCTTATGCGGGCGTCTTCCCGCTCGCCGAGGTCGAGGCCAAGACCGATATCGACGGCAAGCGCTTCGACGCCGAGCTCGAAGCGATCGGCTATCGCGGGGACGCGCCGGTCGGCGGCCGCAACATCGGCGCCTATTTCGAAGCGCATATCGAGCAGGGCCCGATCCTGGAGGCCGAGAAGAAGACCATCGGCATCGTCACCGGCGCGCAAGGCCAGCGCTGGTACGAGGTCACCGTCACCGGCCAGGAAGCGCATGCCGGGCCCACGCCGATGCGAAGGCGCAAGGACGCGCTGGTGGGTGCCGCGCGCATGATCGACGCGGTCAACCGCATCGGGCTCGAGCATCAGCCTTACGCGTGCGCGACGGTCGGCTTCATCCAAAGCTTTCCCAATAGCCGCAACACGATTCCAGGCCGAGTGTTCTTCACCGTCGATTTCCGCCATCCCGACGATGCGCGCCTCGCGTCGATGGACGCCGCACTCAAGGCCGCATGCGCCGAGATCGCGCGCGCCAGCGGGCTCGAACTCGACGTCAGGGATTTCTGGTATTTCCCGCCCACGCCCTTTGCACCCCATTTGGTCGAGCGCGTGCGCGCGGGTGCGGCGGCGTTCGGCTACGACGCCATGAACATCGTCTCGGGTGCAGGGCACGACGCGGTCTACATGGCGCGCGTATGCCCCAGCGCCATGATCTTCGTGCCTTGCGCGGACGGGATCAGCCACAACGAGATCGAAGACGCGAACCCGGCCGATCTCGAAGCGGGCTGCAACGTGCTGCTGCGCGCGCTGCTGGAGGCGAGCCGGGCGTGAGTGCCGAAGCCTCCGCCCTGTTGCGCGCGGGCGAAGCGGCGCTCAAGCGCCGGGAATTCGCCCCGGCTTGCACGGCGCTCGCGCGCGCCGTCGAGCTGGTACCCGCTTTGGCGCCGGCGCATGCGCTGCTCGGCCGCGCGCGCCACGCGACGGGCGATCTCGCCGGCGCGCTTGCCGCGTTCGAAGCCGCGCGCGGCTTGGGCGAAAGCGGGCCCGATTTCCAGCGCCGCCGCGCCAATCTGCTGATGGATCTCGACCGCCCGGGCGACGCGGCGCAAGGCTATCGCGCGGCACTGGCATTCTCGTCGCGCTCGGCGGGCGCGTGGTACGGCCTGGGCACGGCGCTCGCCGAACTCAACGACGTCGCGGGTGCCACCGAAGCCTTCGCGCGCTGGGGCGATATCCCGGGCCCCGCCGGCGCCGACGCGCATCTCGACACGCGCGCGATCGCCCGCCAAATCCGGCTCGACGACGGGTTCTTCGAGGCGCTGCCGCGCGAGATCGGT
>JAMNXK010000044.1 GCA_023653245.1 Tagaea sp. | reverse complement strand
TGCTGTTCCTGCATCCCAAGGATTTTTCGGGCACGCTGGTGGAGCTCGAACAAGCATGACCCCGGTCACCGGCATCGCCATGTATGTCGTGATCTGGTGGATCGTGCTGTTCGCGGTGCTGCCCTGGGGTGTCAGGCCCACGACCGAGCCGGGCGGGCGCGGCCAAATGTCCGGCGCGCCCGAAAAACCGATGATGGGCAAGAAGGTCCTGTGGACCAGCATCGTCGCGGCGGCGGTCTGGGCGCTGATCTTCGCGATCGTGCAGTCCGACCTGCTCCCGGTGCGCGACGCGCTGCAACTGCCCGCGCCGCGATGAGCGGCTATTGCGATGTGGCGCCCGGCCACGCGCTGCACGGGCCCTATCACGACAACGAGTACGGCTTCCCGCTCGCCGGCGACGACGCGTTGTTCGAGCGCCTGCTGCTGGAGATCAACCAAGCCGGCCTGTCGTGGGAGCTGATGCTCAAGAAGCGCGAGGGTTTCCGTGCCGCCTATGCGGGCTTCGTCGTCGCCAAGGTCGCGAAGTTCGGCGCCAAGGACGTGTCACGCCTGCTCGCCGATCCCGGCATCGTGCGCAACAAGCTCAAGGTCGCCGCGGCGATCCACAACGCGAAGGTCGTGCTCGAGCTTGCCGAAAGCCACGGCTCGTTCGCCGCGTGGCTCGCCGCCGAGCATCCCAAGACCAAGAAGGACTGGACGAAACTTTTCGCCAAGACGTTCAAATTCACCGGCGGCGAGATCGTCGGCGAATTCCTGATGAGCATCGGCTATCTGCCCGGTGCCCATCGCGAGACCTGCCCCGCGCATCAGCGCATCGCCAAGACCAAGCCGCCGTGGATGAAGGCGACGAAAGACGGGTTTCGGTTCTGAAAGCACGAAGCCCGGCGGCCCGCTTTCGCGGACGCACCGGGCTTGGCGGCGTGAGCTCCCCAAACTTGGGCCGTACTGCCCCTTTTTGGGGCGGATTTTTATCGGGCGGAGTATAATCGCGCTGGCGTATCTGTCGAGCAATATTCGCCTTCTTTCGCGGGCGCGCTTGAAACGAAGTATCAGATTTTTGCCGCATCGCACAAAAGCGCGGCACATGTCGTAATTCTGCCGAATTGCCATGGGATTGATCCGTTGTTTGGAGAAGGAGCGAACGAAATGTCCATTTCGCCGAATCTATATTCACCGATTCTTGCTGTGATTTTCTTCGCGACCGGACCCGTCGTCGCACAGAACCGGCCGGCGACTCCGCCGGCGGAGAGCGCGACCATCCAGGTCACGGGCGTCGATTGCCGCCGTCTGTTCGTCGAGCATCGCCCCGCGCCCGACGTCAATTACCGGCCGGGTGTGGATGTGCATGGACGTCCGGTCGTGGGTGCGGATCTCAACCCCACGCCCCAGATCCGCGTGCCCGAGACCGTCGCCTTCGACGTGGCGGTCGATCTGCGCCGCTTCGGGATCGCGTCGACCTCGCCGTTGTTCCAGCCCAGCGTGAAGCTCGGCGAGGTGCGGGTGGACGTGCTGAGCGGCAAGACGCTCTACAACGGCGAAGCGCTCGGCAATCCGGAGATCGAGGCGCTGCGCGAGGCTTGCCGCGCGCAAGGCTTGGCGCCGCGCTAGGTTTCGCTTACGGTCCCGCGTCCTTCTCCAGCCTCGGAAATCATCATGCGTCTGTCGCGCTACTTCCTGCCCACGATCAAGGAAAACCCGTCCGAGGCGCAGATCGTCTCGCACCGCCTGATGCTGCGCGCGGGCATGATCCGCCAATCGGCGGCCGGCATCTATTCCTGGCTGCCGCTCGGCCTGCGTGCGCTCCGGAAGATCGAGCAGATCGTGCGCGAGGAGCAGAACCGCTCGGGGGCGATCGAGCTGCTGATGCCCACGATCCAGGCCGCCGATCTGTGGCGCGAGAGCGGGCGCTACGACGATTACGGCAAGGAGATGCTGCGCATCGTCGACCGGCACGAGCGCGAGATGCTTTACGGCCCGACGAACGAGGAGCTGATCACCGAGATCTTCCGCTCCTACGTGAAGAGCTACAAGGATCTGCCGCTCAACCTCTATCACATCCAATGGAAATTCCGCGACGAGGTGCGCCCGCGCTTCGGCGTGATGCGCGGCCGCGAATTCCTGATGAAGGACGCGTACTCCTTCGACGTCGACGGCAAGGGTGCGCGGGCCGCCTACAACCGGATGTTCGTCGCCTATCTTCGCACCTTCGCGCGCATGGGCTTGAAGGCGATCCCGATGCGCGCCGACACGGGGCCGATCGGCGGCGATCTCAGCCACGAATTCATCATCCTGGCCGATACCGGCGAGTCCGAGGTTTACTGCGACGCGGCTTGGCTGGAAGCCGACATGCTCGATCGGGACGTCGATTTCGCCGCCGACCTCCAGCCGCTCGTGGACGAGTGGCTGTCGAAATACGCCGCCACCAGCGAAATGCACGATCCCGCAAAATGCCCGGTGCCGGCCGAGCGCTTGCGCAAGGCGCGCGGCATCGAGGTCGGGCACATCTTCTATTTCGGCACCAAATACTCCAAGCCGCTGAACGCCGCCGTGGCCGGGCCCGACGGCGCGCCGGTGACGGTCGAGATGGGCTCCTACGGCATCGGCGTGTCGCGCCTGGTGGGGGCGATCATCGAAGCCAGTCACGACGAGGCGGGCATCGTGTGGCCCGACGCGGTCGCGCCGTTCGACGTGGCGCTGGTCAACCTGCGCGTGGGCGACGCCAAATGCGACGAAGCTTGCGCCGATCTTTACGCCAAGCTCGAAGCGGCGGGAAAGAGCGTGCTCTACGCCGACACCGCCGACAGCGCGGGTGCGAAATTCGCGACCATGGATCTGATCGGCCTGCCCTGGCAGCTGGTCGTGGGCCCGCGCGGCCTGGCCAACGGCAAGGTCGAGCTCAAGCGCCGGCGCAGCGGCGAGCGCGTCGAGCTATCCGCCGAGGAGGCGCTGAACCGCCTGCTCGCGCCCCAAGGCTGAGCGCTTCATGGCCTTCGGCGCGTTCGAACGGATGGTGGCGATGCGCTATTTGCGCGCGCGCCGCCAGGAAGGGTTCATCTCGGTCATCGCCTGGTTTTCGCTGACCGGGATCGCCTTGGGCGTGGCCACGCTCATCATCGTCATGGCGGTGATGAACGGTTTTCGCGCCGAGCTGCTGGGCCGCATCCTCGGCCTCAACGGCCACATGACGATCTACGGCGCCGCCGGTCCGCTGACCGATTGGGACGCCGTGACCCAACGCATGCGCGGCCTGCCCGACGTGATCGACGCCTCGCCCTTGGTCGAGGGCCAGGCGATGGCCACCGCCAACGGCGTGGCGGGCGGCGCGCTGGTGCGCGCGCTACGGCCCGAAGACATGGCGCGGCGGAATTTGATCGTGTCCAACATCAAGTCCGGCGCGCTCGCCGATTTCCGCGGCGACGACGCCGCGATGATCGGCATCCGCATGGCTTCGCGGTTGGGCCTGTCGGTCGGGGATCGGATCACGCTGATCTCCCCGCAAGGCAACGTCACCGCCTTCGGCACCATGCCGCGTTTGCGCGCCTTCCGCGTGGCCGCGATCTACGAAGCCGGCATGTTCGAATACGACAACGCTTTCGTCTTCCTGCCGATGGAGGCGGGGCAGACCTTCTTCCGCACCGGCGACGGCGCCAGCGGCATCGAGGTTTTCGTGCGCGACCCGCAGCGTATCTGGCAGGCTCGGCGCGAGGTCGTGGCGGCGGCGGGGCAGGGCGTGCGCGTGCTCGACTGGCAGCAGGCCAATTCGAGCTTCTTCAACGCGGTCCAGGTCGAGCGCAACGTGATGTTCCTGATCCTGACGCTGATCATCCTGGTCGCGGCGTTCAACATCGTCTCGTCGCTGATCATGCTGGTGAAGGACAAGTCGCGCGACATCGCGATCTTGCGCACCATGGGCGCGTCGCGCGGGAGCGTGTTGCGCATCTTCTTCATGGCGGGGGCTTCGATCGGCCTGCTCGGCACGCTCGCGGGGTTGGCGTTGGGCGTGACGTTCAACCTCAACATCGAATACGTGCGCCAGTTCCTGCAATGGGTGACCGGCACGCAGCTGTTTTCGCCCGAGGTCTATTTCCTCGCCACCATGCCCTCCAAGATGGACCCGCGCGAGGTCTTCGAAGTGCTCGCGATGGCGCTCGGGCTGTCGTTCCTGGCGACGGTCTATCCCGCGTGGCGCGCCGCACGCCTCGATCCGGTCGAGGCGCTGCGCTATGAGTGAGGCGGCGCTGGAATTGCGCGGCATCCACCGGCGCTTCAAGCAGGCGGGCGGCGAATTGCACGTGCTGCGCGGGCTCGATCTTGCGCTCATGCCCGGCGAGTGCGTCGCCTTGGTGGGCCCGTCGGGGGCGGGGAAGTCGACGCTGCTGCATTGCGCGGGCCTGCTCGAGAAACCCGACGAGGGGGCGGTGCTGCTCGGCGGGCGCGATTGCGGGGCGATGGACGAAGCCGCGCGCACCGTGGCGCGCCGCGCCGATTTGGGATTCGTCTACCAGTTCCATCATCTGCTGCCCGAGTTCTCGGCGCTCGAAAACGTCAGCCTGCCGCAGCTGATCGCGGGCCGCACGAAGGCGCAAGCCGCCGCGCGCGCGCGCGATCTGCTGGCGCGCGTCGGGCTCGCGGCGCGCGAAGACCATCGGCCCGCGCGGCTGTCGGGCGGCGAGCAGCAGCGTGTGGCCATCGTGCGCGCCGTCGCCAACGGCCCCAAGGTGCTGCTGGCCGACGAGCCGACCGGCAATCTCGATCCGCGCACGGCCGAAGGCGTGTTCGCCGAGCTTTTGACTTTGGTGCGCACGACGGGTCTCGCGGCTTTGGTCGCCACGCACAACCCCGACCTCGCCGCGCGCATGGACCGGATCGTGGTGTTGAAAGACGGCGTGCTCGCTGCCCCTTGACGCCACGCGGCGGCGGCGAAACACTGTCCGGTGTCTTGCGACTCGGGAGTCGGTTTTGTCGCTCTATGTCCATCGCAGATTGGGATTCGCGCTGTTGGGCGCGCTGGCGCTCGGCGCCTGCGGCTTGACCGGGCAGACCGCGACGACCGGGGCGGCGCAGAGCCCCAACGACCGCAACGCCTCGCCGGGCCCCGGCTTCGTGCGCTTCACCGACGTGCCGATGCCCGCCAACGCCTCGGTCGATCTCAACAATCTGTTCGTGATGGGCAACGACGGCGCGTGGTTCGGCCGGTTGGTGATGAGCCCGAGCAGCTCGGTCGCCGACATGTACGAATTCTATCGCCGCGAAATGCCGCGCTTCGGCTGGCAGGAAGTGTCGAACATCCGCTCGGCGACGTCGGTGCTGGTCTATCAGCAGGGCGAGCGCGTCGCGACGATCCAGATCCTGCCCTCGGGCACGCTGACCTCGGCGAGTCGTATCGAGTTCTCGATGACCCCGCGCACGGCCGCCTCGCGCCAAGGCAGCGAAGCGCCGACGGCTCGGCCCGCACCCTTGCCGGCCGTTCCGCGCCCGGGCGTCGATAGCGCGCCCTTGCCGCCGGCGCGGTGAGGCTTCGGTACGCCGAATACCGGCACCGTTTCGAGCCCGGCGAAGGCTTCGCGCTCGGCGACGATTACCGCCTCGCCCATCTCCCGCTGATCGACCCCGGCCATCGTCGCGCGATCTCGCGCGCGCCCGGCAAGGACTATGTCGACGGGCGTTACGCCAGCCCGCGCCACGCGCTGGTCCTGCACGTGCCGGCGGAGGCGCTCGACGCCAGCCCGGTGTTTCGGTCGATCGAAGCGGCGCTGAAGTCGAGCGCCGTCGGTCCCAAGATCGCCTGGGCGACACACGCCAAGCGCCGCGACGTGCTGCACGCCACGCTCGCCGGCCCGGTGGACGAGGCGACCGCGCGGACCTACGAAGCCCGCGCGCGGGATTTTCCGACGACGCCCGTGCCGGTGCGTCTGGGCGGGCCGTTCATCGGCAACCGCAATCACGGGCGCGTGTATCTGCCGGTCTATCCGGCGGCCGGAGATCCGCTGGCCGCGCTGCAGCGCGCGATCGGCGCGCGCGAGACGGGGTTCTACGCCGTCGGGCTTTGGCATCTGAGCGACGATCTCGATCCGGCCGAAGCCGCCGCTTTGGCCGCCTGGCGCGACCGCTGGGAGAACGAGACCGTGCTGGCGATCGCCGCCGCGCGCTTCGGGATCCTCACCACGACCGACGACCAAGCTATCCACAGCCCGCAATGGCGGTGGATCGATAGCGAGGGGCTATAGGCTGAGGAGCGTCTGTTTGACCTCGTCGATTACCTCGTCGAGCTTGAGTGCTTGTCTACGGGCCAAATCGTAAGTCTCGCGAAGCTTCGCTCTGGTTCCAAAGAAATCCTTCTCGGTAGAAATCCCTTCCAGTTCGGCATTCGTCGAGTCTCTCAGGGACAGGTGCACGTCGATGTCATCCTGGAAAATGACCAATGTACGATTCTTGCCGACCTCGGCCACGAACATCTCCGGAGTCTCCGGTCTCCAGGATATCTTTCTTTCCTTGGACTTTTCCAAGACGACGGGGACAAGGTCGCTAAGCATCTTTGACATGGCTCTCGGTCCTTGACGTGAGGGCGAACTTCGCCGCATGGGCCATCGCCACCGCTTCGATCTTACCAATATCCGTGACGAGTTTCACCCGGTCCCGTGGCTTTGTCGCCTTGGTCTGGGCGGTCCGGATGACGCTTTCGATCCGGTCAAGCTCCCCCATCTGTGCCTGCGTATCCACCACGACGGCCGCGTTGTCGGCGGCGATCTCCTTCAGAAACGCGAAGCGTCCTCGAACGGTGTCGAGCGACTGAAGCGCGGCTTCGAGTTCCTGGCGAATGACGTTGGACTTGAGAAGTGCAATCTCGCGTTTTACTTCGATTGCCTCGAACATCCGGGTCGATGACGTCACTTGCTTAATCAGTGCTTTTGACGAAGCTTGAACAGCCATGGTCGCCGACCTGACTTTCCAAAGTTGATGACCGGCTAGCGCGAGGCCGAGCAAGGTCAAATACAGGCCGATAAATCCGACCCAACCTTGATTGGCTTGGTCGGAGACGATCGGCGCCAGCGAAGAGGACCAATACCAAATGGCGCCGCCCGTCAAAGCCGCGATTCCGAGTATGGCCCAAACGACTTTGTCGAAACTGCCCAAGGATTTCTACCATCTCTCAGCGATAGGTTTCAGGATTGGTAGCGGCGCAAATACCGCCGGTCAAGCTCAGAGACGCATTGCCCGCGCGCCCCGACTCGGGTCTTACTGCGCCCATGCCCCACGCGTCGTTCGTCCATCTGCGCGCCCACTCGGCCTATTCGCTGTCCGAGGGGGCGATCAAGATCAAGAAGCTGGTCGAGCTCGCCGCGAAGGCCGGCATGCCGGCGGTCGGGATCGCCGATACGGGCAATCTGTTCGGCGCGCTGGAGTTCTCGAGCGCCTGCGCCGACGCGGGCGTTCAGCCCTTGATCGGCTGCGATCTGGGCGTGCGGCGCGAGGGCGAGAGCGGGGGCATGGCGGCGCGCGGCCTCGGCAAGACGCCCGAGCCCGATCGCTTGCTACTGATCGCGCGGACCGAAGCGGGCGGGGCCAATCTCGCCAAGCTCTCCAGCCGCGCCTATCTCGACACGCCGCCGGGCGAGACGCCGCAAGTGGCGCTCGCCGACATCGCCGCGAAATCCGACGGCTTGATTTGCCTGACCGGCGGGTTGACGGGACCCGTCGGGCGCTTGCTGCTCGAAGGCCAGCGCGCCGCGGCCGAAGCCTTGCTCGATCGCTTGCGCGAAGCGTTCGCCGATCGTCTCTATATCGAGATCCAGCGTCACGGTCTGCCCGAGGAAGCGAAAATCGAAGAATCGCTGATCGGCTTGGCGTACGAGAAAAACATCCCGCTGGTCGCGACCAACGGCGTCTATTTCGCCGACGCGGCGATGTACGACGCGCACGACGCGCTGCTGTGCATCGCCGAGGGGCGCTTCGTCGCCGACCGCGAGCGGCGGCGTTTGACGCCGGAGCATCGCTTCAAGTCCGCCGAGGAGATGCGCGAACTTTTCGCCGATCTGCCCGAGGCGGTCGACAACACGCTGACGATCGCCAAACGCTGTTCGTGGTGGGTGACGGGGCGCAAACCCATCCTGCCGCGCTCGGCCCTCGCCAAGGACGTGTCCGAGGCCGACGCGCTGCGCCAAGCGGCGCGCGAAGGCTTGGAGAAGCGCCTGATCGCGGCCGTCTACACGCCCGGGATGGACGAAGCCGCGCGCGAAGAAGCGGCCAGGCCCTATCGCGATCGGCTCGAATTCGAAGCCGACGTGATCGTCAAGATGGGCTTTCCGGGGTACTTCCTGATCGTCGCCGACTTCATCCAATGGGCCAAGCGCGAAGCGATCCCGGTGGGCCCGGGCCGCGGCTCGGGGGCGGGCTCGGTGGTCGCCTGGGCGCTGACCATCACCGATCTCGATCCCTTGCGCTTCGGCCTGTTGTTCGAGCGCTTCTTGAATCCCGAGCGCGTGTCGATGCCCGATTTCGACGTCGATTTCTGCCAGGATCGGCGCGACGAGGTCATCCGCTACGTCCAGCAAGTCTACGGCCAGGACCGCGTCGCGCAGATCATCACCTTCGGAAAGCTCCAGGCGCGCGCCGTGCTGCGCGACGTCGGCCGCGTGCTCGGCATGCCCTATGGGCAAGTCGATCGCATCTGCAAGCTCGTGCCCAACAACCCGGCCGCCCCCGTCACGCTGCCCGAAGCGATCAAGGGCGAGCCGTTGCTGCGCGAAATGATCGCCACGGACGAGTCCGTGGCGCGTCTGGTCGAGATCGCGCAAAGCCTCGAAGGCCTCTATCGCCACGCCTCGACCCACGCCGCGGGCGTGGTGATCGGCGACCGGCCGCTGGAGGAGCTGGTGCCGCTCTATCGCGATCCGCGCTCCTCGATGCCGGTCACGCAGTTCAACATGAAGGACGTCGAGAAGGCCGGGCTGGTCAAGTTCGACTTCCTCGGCTTGAAGACGCTGACCGTGATCGTGCGCGCGGTCGAGCTGATCGCGCGCAACGGCGTCACGGTCGATATCGACCATCTGCCGCTCGACGACAAGAAGACCTACGACATGCTCTCCAAGGGCGACACGGTCGGCGTGTTCCAGCTGGAAAGCACGGGCATGCGCGACGCGGTGCGCCGCCTCAGGCCCGACCGGATCGAGGACATCATCGCGCTGGTGGCACTCTATCGCCCAGGCCCGATGGAGAACATCCCCAAATACATCGCCGTCAAGCAAGGGGCGGAGAAACCCGACTATCTCCACCCGAAGCTCGAAACCATTCTCAAGGAGACCTACGGCGTCATCATCTACCAAGAACAGGTGATGCAGATCGCCCAGGTGCTCTCGGGCTACTCGCTCGGCGGGGCCGACCTGCTGCGCCGCGCCATGGGCAAGAAAATCAAGGAGGAGATGGAAGCCCAGCGAAAGATCTTCGTCGATGGCGCCGTGGCGAACGGCGTGGACGAAGCCAAGGCCTCGTCGATTTTCGATCTGGTCGACAAATTCGCCGGCTACGGATTCAACAAGAGCCACGCCGCCGCCTATGCGATCGTCGCCTACCAGACCGCGTGGCTGAAGGCCAACCACCCGGTCGAGTTCTTCGCCGCGTCGATGACGCTCGATCTGTCGAACACCGACAAGCTGAACCTCTTCCGCCAGGAGGTCGCGCGCCTCGGCTACGACATCCTGCCGCCCGACGCGAACAAATCCGAGGCGGCGTTCACGGTCGAGTACCGCGAGAGCAAGGGGGCGGTGCGCTACGCGCTCGCCGCCGTGCGCAATGTCGGCCTCGCCGCGATGCAGGCGTTGGTCGCCGAGCGGACCGCCAACGGCGCGTTCCGCTCGCTGTTCGATCTGGCCCGGCGCATGGACGCCAAGCAGATCAACAAGCGCCAGCTCGAAAACCTGGTGAAGGCGGGCGCCTTCGACGCGCTCGATCCCAACCGCGCGCGCGTGTTCGCGGCGATCGAAACCTTGCTACGCACGGCGCAAGCCACGGCCGAGGAGCGCGAGACGCAGCAGAACAATCTGTTCGGCGGCGGGGCGGGCGGCCCGGCCGATCCGCCGCTGCCCAAGATCCCCGATTGGAGCTTGCACGAGCGTCTGCAGGCCGAATTCGAGAGCGTGGG
>JAMNXK010000043.1 GCA_023653245.1 Tagaea sp. | reverse complement strand
GACGTGCGTCCGACCCATCCCAAGGAACGCGCCGCCTTCGAACTGGGCAAGCGCATGTTCTTCTTCCAGGCGGGGCCGCACGATTTCTCCTGCGCCACCTGCCATTCGCAGGACGGCACGCGCATCCGCCTGCAGGATCTGCCCAACATCACCGAGCGCAAGGGCTCGGCGCTGGGCTGGGGCAGCTGGCCCGCCTATCGCGTCAGCTCGGGGCAGATGTGGACGATGCAATGGCGCATCCAGGATTGTTTCCGGCAGATGCGCTTCCCCGAGCCGATCTACGCCTCGGACGCGACGATCGCGCTGTCGATCTACATGGCGGCCGTGGCGAGCGGCGAGACGATGCGCACGCCCGGAATCAAGCGGTGAGGGAGGGGAACATGAAACGCATTCTCTGCGCATTGGCTTTCGTCCTCGCCGCCACGCCGGCTTTCGCCCAAAGCGCCTGGGGCCCGGGGGCCGACGACGCCGCCTTCAACGCGATGCTGAAATCCAGCTTCCGCGAGCGGCCGGCCGCGCCCTTGACGCGGCTCGACCAGGACGGCGTCCAGGCGTTTTGCTCGGACCCCGTGACGTCGCAGTCGCGCGCGGGTGCCGCGGCCGCCGAACGTCTGGAACGCGAAGGCATGGCGGCGGTGAAGTTCCCCGCCGACGGCCAGTTCCTCGGCGATTGGCGGCGCGGCGAGGCGATCGCCCAGTCGGGCCGCGGCCTGACCTGGACCGACGCGGCCAACCAGCCCAGTGGCGGCAATTGCTACAATTGCCATCAGATCTCGGCGGCCGAGATTTCCTTCGGCACGATCGGGCCCAGCCTGCTCGGCTACGGCAAGCTGCGCGGCAACACGCCCGAGATGCAGCGCCAGACATGGGCCAAGATCTGGAACTCCAAGGCCAGCAACGCGTGCTCGAACATGCCGCGCGCCGGCCATATGGGGATTCTGACCGAAGCGCAGGTCAAGGACATCATGGCGCTGCTCCTCGATCCCGACTCGCCGGTCAACAAATAGGCCGGCGATGGATCGGCGGGAGTTTCTCGGCGTCCTGGGCGCCGCGGCGGTCGCGGGTTTCTCGCTGCGGCCCGACGACGCGTTCGCGCAAAGCGAGGCCGACGCGCTTTACGACGCGCCGCGCTTCGGCAATGTGTCGTTCCTGCACTTCACCGATTGCCATGCCCAGCTTCTGCCGGTCCATTTCCGCGAGCCCAACGTCAATTTGGGCGTAGCGGGCATGGCCGGCCAACCGCCGCATTTGGTCGGCGAAAATCTCCTGCGCTATTTCGGCGTGGCGCCGGGCACGCGTCTGGCGCACGCCTACACGCATCTGGAATTCGCGGGCCTTGCGCGGCGCTACGGCAAAGTCGGCGGCTTCGCGCATCTGGCCACGCTGATCAAGCGCGTGCGCGCCGCCCGGCCGGGCGCGTTGCTGCTCGACGGCGGGGACACGTGGCAGGGCTCGGGCGTGTCGCTGTGGACCAAGGGCCAGGACATGGTCGACGCGTGCAAGCTGCTCGGCGTCGATCTGATGACGCTGCACTGGGAATGCACCTACGGCGCCGAACGCGTGACCGAGATCGCCGAGAAGGATTTCGCCGGCAAGATCGAGATCCTGGCGCAGAACATCAAGACCGCCGATTTCGGCGACGACGTGTTCAAGCCCTACGCGATCAAGGACATGAACGGCGTCAAGGTCGCCATCCTCGGCCAGGCCTTCCCCTACACGCCGATCGCCAATCCGCGCTACTTCGTCGAGGAATGGACCTTCGGCATCCGCGAAGAGGAAATGCAGAAGGCCGTCGACGCGGCCCGCGCCGAAGGTGCCCGCGCGGTCGTGCTGCTGTCGCATAACGGCATGGACGTCGATCTCAAACTCGCCGGCCGCGTGCGCGGGCTCGACGCGATTCTGGGCGGGCATACGCACGACGGCGTGCCGGCACCCACGTTGGTGTCCAACCCGGGCGGGCGCACGCTGGTGACCAATGCGGGCTCGAACGGCAAGTTCTTGGGCGTGCTCGATCTGCAGGTCGGGGCGTCGGGCGTGAGCGATTTCCGCTATCGCCTGCTGCCCGTCTTCGCCGATCTGCTGCCGCCCGACCGCGAGATGGCCGCCGCGATCGAGCGTCTGCGCGCCCCGCATGCGGCGAAACTGACCGAGCGTCTGGCGACGACCGAAACGCTGCTGTTCCGCCGCGGGAATTTCAACGGCAGCTTCGACCAGGTGATTTGCGACGCGCTGATGGCCGAGCGCGACGCCGAAATCGCCTTCTCGCCGGGGTTCCGCTGGGGCACGTCGATCCTCCCCGGCGAGGCGGTGACGATGGAGCATGTGCTCGACCAGACCGCCATCACCTATCCCTTCGTCACCACGACCGAGTTCACCGGCGCGCAGATCAAGGAAATCCTCGAGGACGTCGCCGACAACCTGTTCAATCCCGATCCCTATCAGCAGCAAGGCGGGGACATGGTGCGCGTGGGCGGGCTCGCCTATGCGCTCGAACCCGCCGCGCGCATGGGATCGCGCATCCAGGACATGCGCCTCAAAGGCCAGCCGATCGACGCGGGCAAGCGCTACAAGGTCGCGGGCTGGGCGCCGGTGGCGGCCGAGGCGCGCGACGCGGGCGGCGAGGCGATCTGGGATCTGGTCGCCCGGCATCTGCGCGCCAAGCGCGCGATCGGTGCCGTGACGCCCAGCCAGCCGCGCCTGATCGGCATGGACGGCAATCCGGGTCTCACGCTCTGAGGAGGACGACGATGCGCAAACTCGCTCTGGTGCTGGGCTTGCTGGCCGCGCCTGCGTTCGCGCAAGACGCCACGTTCGCGGTCAAACATCTGACGCCCGAGACCGCGCTGAAGGCCGCGCAAGCCACGCTGGCCGCCTGCCGCGCCGAGGGCGCGCAGATCGCCGTCGCGGTGGTCGATCGCTCGGGCATCGTCCAGGTGCTGCTGCGCGACCGCTTCGCGGGGCCGCACACGGTGCGCATCGCCGCCGACAAGGCGTGGACGTCGGTGTCGTTCCGGCAGAACACGCTGGAATTGGTTCAGGCGACCCAAACGCCCGACATGTCGGGCGTGCGCCAATTCCCGCGCTTCGTGGCGGTCGGCGGGGGCGTGCTGATCGAAGGGGCGGGCTCGATCTTCGGGGCGATCGGCGTGTCGGGCGCGCCGGGCGGCGCGATGGACGACAAATGCGCCAAAGCCGGGCTTGCCGCCATCGCCGACGAGCTGAACTTCTGACCGTTCAGCCGCAATAGCGGCGCAGGAATTCCTTGGTGCGTTCGCGCGCCTTGTCGGCCGACGGCTTGTCGTAGGAGCCGCGCATCTCGCAATTGAACCCGTGCCCGGCGGGATAGACGAACAGATCGGCGTCGGGCAGCGCCCGGCCGACCTTTTCGACGTCGGACATCGGGATCGAGCTGTCGGTCTCGCCGAAATGGAACAGGACCGGGCAGCGCGCGGTCTCTTCCAAGTGATTGACCACGCCGCCGCCATAATAGGAGACGCACGCGTCGAGCCCGGTGATCCGTGTGGCCGCGAGCCAGGCGAGCGTGCCGCCCCAGCAATAGCCGACGACCGCGACCTTCACGCAACCGGCACGCTGCAAGGCGAGGGCGCAGGCGGCGATGTCGTTGATCGCCTTCTCGGACGGGACTTTGGCGCGATATTCGCGCCCTTTGGCGATGTCGTCGTCGGTGTAGCCCAGCTCGATCCCCGGCTTGATCCGGTCGAAAAGGGCGGGGGCGAGGGTCAAATAGCCGTCATAGCCGTAGGAATCGGCCGTTTTCCGGACATGCTCGTTCAGCCCGAAAATTTCCTGGACGATCACCAGCCCGGCCTTGGGTTTCCCCGGCGGGTCCGCCCGCCAGGCCTGAAAGCGATGTCCATCAACGGCTTGCAGTTCGATCGGATGACCCATCCGTGACCCCGTTCTTGTCCCGTGGCGCGACTCCGCAAAGGAATCGTCACGGAAGGACTATGGCGGGGGCACCCCGAGTCGGGCAAGGGCTGGAATGGGTTAGCGGACGGTCGTGCGTCCTTGCGGCTCGACGATCACCTGCAGAACCTCCAGCGCGCTTTCGATCGGGATGAAGAAGTTGGCTCCCGAACTTGCAGTGCTGCCCGGGACGACGGCGGTGGATACCGTAATACCGACCAAATTTCCGTGGCGGTCGAACAAGCCGCCGCCGCTATTGCCGCCTTGGATGCTTGCATCGCTTTGGATCAGCGGCTGCGCGCGATCCGAACCGCGAATCGGATCGTTGCGCAAAGCGCTGACGATCCCGCGCGTGACCGTCTGAGCCAAACGAGCTTGAAGCGGGGTCCCGACCGCATAAACGTCGTCGCCGACTTGCAACCCGCCGGCGCGGATCGGTACGACCGGCGTCCGATTGACCGGCACCTTGACCAGGGCGATGTCGCGCACCACGTCGGTCCGCACGACATCGCCGAGCACTTCGACGCCGCCTTGCAGCCGCACGGTCACTTGTCGACGCTCGCGCACCACATGCTCGTTGGTCAGCAAGTAACCGTTATCGGTGATGAAAACACCCGAACCATGGCTGTCACCCATGTCGATCGTCGGCACCGCGATGCGGATCGCGCCCATCCGTTCCTGGATCGGTGCGCGCGAGGGAAGGGGCCCGGTCAGGCGAATCGCCGCGCGATTGGCGGCTTGCAGCGCCGCTTCCTGCGAGCGCTGGGCCGCGCGTTCGCCGGACGCGACCGCATGGAAGCCTTGACTGGCGCCGAGATTGTGGGCCGCGGCTTCGAACGCGGCGAGCAACATGGGTTCCCAGCCGCCATGCGCCGGCTCTTCCACGACGCCCGTACCTTCGGTCTTGCCTTCGAACACGACACGGCGCTCGGCGTTGGACATCACTTGCCAGGTCACTTCCATCCACGCGCTGCCCGAGTAGCCCATCTCGCGGGCCGTCCAGAAGTTCAAATGCTCGCAGATGGCCAGTTGGATGTTCGTCACCTGGGCGACGACCACGTACTCGGCCCTGCTGCGCTCGCGCTCGCGTTCGAGCGGGTTCGCGGGGTTTCCGACCACCGGGTAGCCCATATCCCTGAAGACTTCGTAGAAGCGGTCGGCCCATTCCAGTCCCGACGCGGTCCGCCCCCGATTCCAGGTGATCCGCGACGAGTTCATGCCGCAGACGCTGTTGCCCCTCGCGTAGCGATTTTGGTATCCGCCGATGTCCTGGCCGCGGCGGACGTTGAACTCAAGCCCCATCAGCGTGAAGGGACGGGACTGATCCACGTTCGCGTGAAACGCGATCGGCGTCAGGACCGGCGCCTGCCGCACGTCCTGCTGGCACGCCGAAAGAAACAACGCGCCCGCGAGGGCGGCGAAAAACGAGAGGCGCATCGGACGGGACCCTCGGTTCGGGGGAAACCAAAGCGTGCTGGCTTCTCCCTACCGAAAGGCGTCGAATTTCGCAAGGGGATCGTTAGACGTTGCGCCCGAACGGGAAAAGGTCGCTGTCCGGTGCCGCGAAGCCGGCGAAGGCCGTGGTGTCGGCGACGAATCGCCACCGCCTTTGGCGGCGGCCGCGCCCGAATCCATCTTTCCTCCGAGAGCCACCTGTGATAACCCTGCGAACACTCCGTATCGTTCTACTCCCCCGAACGCCAATGCATTCCCATACATCCTCGGATCGTTCGGTCGGAATCGGCGGGACCCGCGTTGCGGGCGACGGACGGCGCCCCACATTGGCCATGCGCCTTCGCCGCGTGGCCTTTGTCGGCGCGCTCGCCGTCGCGACATTGCCCTTGTCGGGCTGTGTGGACGCCAATCAAAAGGCGTTGGAGATCGGTCAACCGCCCGCGGGCGCGCTCGAGCTGCGCAATCTGCAGACCCGGCGCTTCGGCACGCTGGACACGCTCGCCTTGTTCCAGGCCGCGACGCAGACGTTGCAGGACCTTGGCTACACGGTCACCGAATCGGCCCTCGACGTGGGCGTGCTCGTCGCCTCCAAGCAGCGCGACGCGCGCGAGACCGCTCAAGTTACCGGTCAAGTCGCGCTGACGATCCTTTTTGCGTTGATGGGCACGGCCTACACGCCGACTTGGGATCAGGAGCAGACGATCAACGTCACGCTCGTCGCCACGCCGATCGTCAATTCAAATCAGATCGAAGTCCGCGCGTCGTTCGACCGCAGCTTGCTCAACAATCATGGCCACAAATGGCGGGCCGAGTTGCTGCTGGAGCCGGAGCTCTACCGAGAGTTCTTCGACAAGTTTTCCCAAAGCGCGTTCCTGGAGGCCGAGCGGCTATGATCCGCAAGGTCCTTTCGATGGGATTGGCGCTGGGCTTGGCGGTCCTTCTCGCGGCCTGCCAGACCACCCAAGCGCCGCCGCTGATCGTCTCCCAGAAGGGCGCGGTCGAGCTGCGGGCGATCCAAAGCCGCGCGTTCGATTCGAACGATCGCGCCAAGGTCTTGCGCGCGGTCATCGCCACGTTGCAGGACCTCGGCTACACGATCGAGAAGGTGGAGGCATCGGCGGGTACCGTTACGGGGATCAAGCTCGCCCAATTGCGTCTGACGGCCACGGTGGTGCCGCGCACGGGCGGCAACCAAATGGCCGTGCGCGCCAACGCCCAAGTGCGCCCGATCGCCACGGTATTGCAAGAGAACCAGGTCGACGATCCGGTCTTCTACCAGCAGCTTTTCTTCGAGCCGCTCGCGAAGGCGCTGTTCTTGACGGCGCTGCAGATCGAAGATGGCCCCGATATTCCGATTCCGGCGCCGGCGCCCCCCGTGGCGCCCACCGCCCAAACGCCAGCGACCCCATCTCCGGTCCGATGACGGGACAACCTTGGAGTTTTCCATGACCGCCGCTTTCCGCTCGACTTCCGCACTGCGCGCGACCTTGGCCGTCGCGCTCGCCGCCGCCATCCTCGCGGGCTGCCAGACGGCCCAACAGCACGCTCAGAACGTGCGCGAGGCGCAGTCCGGCGGCGATCGCCTGACGGTCGGCACCGTGCAGCGCGAGATCCGCGTGGGCATGACCAACGCCGACGTCGTCGCGGTCCTTGGCGCGCCCAACATGGTGACGACCGACGAGCAGAGGCGCGAGAATTGGGTCTACGACCGCATCGCGACAGAAACTGCCTTCTCGACCTCGTCCGGCGGGGTGAACGCTTTGGTGCTTGGCGGCGCGGCCGGGGGCGGCGCGCTTGGCGGCGGGTTGGGCGGGGTCGGGATGAGCAGCTCGGCCGGCGCGCGCGCCACGAACCAGCGAACGCTGACGATCATCATCCGCTACGACGAAGGCGGCCGGGTGCGCGACTTCGCCTACCGTTCGAGCAGCTTCTGAGAATGCGACGGAGCGCGACAGCGGTTGCGCTCGCGGGCGCCGTCGCGGCGGCTTTGGCCGTTTCGGGCTGCCAGCCCGAACGCCAGACGGCCGCGAAGACGGCGGCGTTGACGCTCGCCCCCGAAGCGCTCGCCCAACGTCAGGCTCAGACGCGGCGTTTCGACACCCGCGACGAGGCGCAACTCCTGTCCGCTTCCGCTGCGGTGCTGCAGGATTTGGGCTTCATCATCGATGAGGCCAACGGGGGTGCCGGCTTCATCGTCGGCTCGAAGAACCGCGACGCGATCGAGGCCGGGCAAGTCGCCAGCCAAGTGATCTTGGCGGCGCTGATCATCGCGTTGGGCGGACGTGCGGATCCGGTATGGGAGCGCGACCAGCGCATCCGCATCTCCGTCGCCACGCGGCCGGCAACCGATCCGCGCCAGACGATCCTGCGCGTCACGTTGCAGCGGGTCATCTGGAACACGAAGGATCAGATCAGCCGCGTCGAGACGATCGACAGTCCCGAGATTTTCCGCGAGTTTTTCGACAAACTCGCCCAGTCGGTCTTCCTCGAGGCGAACGAGATATGAGGCGTATTCGCCACCCGCTGGCCGCTCTTTTCCTCGCTTTCGCTCTCGCCGGTTGCCAAGCCGATTCGCGCCAGCAGGTGCTCGCCACCGACCGCAGCCAGGTGCAACTGCGCGCGTTCCAGACGCGCGGTTTCGAGACGCCGGATACGAACCTGACCGTGCGCAACATCATCGCGACGCTGCAGGATCTCAATTTCGTGATCGACAAGGTCGACGAACGGCTGGGGACGATCAGCGCGACCAAGCTCCAAGGCTTCGTCATGCGCATGACGGTGACGGTACGTCCGCGCGCCGGCAATCAAGTCGCCGTTCGCGCGTCGGCCCAGTACAATCTGCAGGCCGTTTCCGACCCCGAGCCGTATCAGCAATTCTTCGCGGCGCTGGAACGCGCGATGTTCCTGACCGCCAACGAGATCGATTGACGCTTCGCCTCAGACGTTGAACCGGAACAGGAAAACGTCGCCGTCCGCGACCGAGTAGTCGCGGCCCTCGGTGCGCGCCTTGCCCGCTTCCTTGGCGGCCGTCTCGCCGCCCAGGGCGACATAGTCGGCGAAGGCGATGGTTTCGGCGGCGATGAAGCCGCGCTCGAAATCCGTGTGGATGACCCCGGCCGCTTCCGGCGCTTTGGCCCCTTTGCGCACGGTCCAGGCGCGCGCTTCCTTGGGCCCGGCGGTGAAGAAGGTTTGCAGCCCCAGCAACCCGTAGCCCGCCGAGATCACGCGCGCGAGGCCCGTCTCCGACAGCCCCAGCGACGCCAGGAACTCCGCGCGCTCCGCGTCGGTCGGCAATTGCGCGATCTCGGCTTCGATGGCGGCGGAGATGACCACGCTCGTCGCCCCTTGCTTGGCCGCCATGGCGGCGACCTTGGCGGACAGCGAGTTGCCCTTGTCGGCGGAGGCTTCCTCGACGTTGCACACGTAGAGCACGGGCTTGGCGGTGATGAGTTGGAGCTGGCGCCACGCATCCTGCTGCTCGGGGGCGATCTTCACCGTGCGCGCGGCCTTGCCGTCGCGCAAGGCGGCCAGAGCGGGTTCGACCAGATCGAGCAGCAGCTTGGCTTCCTTGTCGCCGGTCTTGGCCTTCTTCTGGAGATTGACCAGGCGCTTTTCCAGACTCTCCATGTCCGAGAGCATCAGCTCGGTCTCGACCGTTTCCGCGTCGCGGATCGGATCGATCGAGCCTTCGACATGGGTGATGTCCCCGCCTTCGAAGCAGCGCAGCACATGGGCGATCGCGTCGACCTCGCGGATATGGCCCAGGAACTGGTTCCCCAATCCTTCGCCCTTCGACGCGCCGCGCACCAGCCCCGCGATATCCACGAATTCGAGCTGCGTGGGCACGGTCTTGGCCGATTTCGCCAATGCGGCGAGCGTGTCGAGGCGCTTGTCGGGGACCGGCACGCGGCCGACATTGGGCTCGATCGTGCAGAACGGATAATTGGCGGCGGCCGCCGCGGCCGTGGCGGTCAGCGCGTTGAACAGGGTCGACTTGCCCACATTGGGCAGACCCACGATGCCGCAGCGGAAACCCATCTCGTCCCCTATTTCGTTTCGGGCGGCGCCAGCGCGCGCACCACTTTGTTCATGAACGCCGAGTCTTTGCCCGCGATCAACAGGCCCAGATCGGCGGCGATGGCGTCGAGCAGATCGCGCACCCAGGCGCGCTCGCCCTTGCCGAAATCGTGCAGCACGTAATCGGACACCAAATCCTTGTCGCCCGGATGGCCGATGCCCAGCCGCACGCGCACATAGTCTTTGGTGCCCAGATGCGCGTCGATCGATCTGAGCCCGTTATGCCCGCCATGTCCGCCGCCGATCTTGGTCCGGAGCTTGGCTTGCGGCAGGTCGAGCTCGTCGTGGATCACGATCGTATCCGCGGGTGCCACCTTGAGGAAGCGCGCGGCCTCGCCCACCGACTGGCCCGACAGATTCATGAAGGTGAGGGGCTTGAGCGCCACGACCTTCATGCCGTCGACGAAGCCTTCGCAGGTCTCGCCATGGAAGCGCCGCTTCCACGGGCCGAAGCGATGCTTGGCCGCGATCGCGTCGAGCGCGAGGAACCCGATATTGTGGCGGTTCGCCGCGTATTCGGGGCCCGGGTTGCCCAGCCCGACAAGGAGCTTCATGGCCCGGACCCCGAAACGCGTTCGAACGGACGGCCCGCCTTACTTCTTGGCGGCGGGCTTGGCGGCGGCGGCGGGAGCCGCGGCCTTGGCACCCGCGGCGGGAGCCGCGGCCTTGGCGTCGCCCGCCTTCGCACCGGCGGCCGGCGCGGCG
>JAMNXK010000537.1 GCA_023653245.1 Tagaea sp. | reverse complement strand
GTGATCTCGATCCATCCGGGCAAGATCGTCGGGCGGCGCGGCATCTATCTGGGCCGCCAGGTCGATCTCGGCCCCAACGTGGCGCTCGATCTGGGCGGCGTGACCGTCGTGATCCAAAGCCATCGCAAGCAATGCGCCGATCCGATCTTCTTCGAGATGCACGGGCTCGATGTCGGCAAGGCCGCTTGCGTGGGCGTGAAATCGCGCGGGCATTTCCGCGCCGGGTTCGACGAGTTCTTCGCGCCCGATAACGTGTTCGAGATCGACACGATGGGGCTGACCGCCCCCGTGCTCGAACGCCTGGACTTCAAGAACCTGCCGCGCCCGGTCTTCCCGCTCGACGCGCACGCGACGTGGGCGCCTCAGGGGAGCCCTCAGGGAAGCGCGACGCCCGCCGCCCGGTAGAAGCTCGCCGCCGCCGGGTGGAAGGGGATCACCCGGTTGGTGAGGGCGTCGGCGGGGCGCAAGCCGGCCGCGAAAGGGTGGATGTCGCGCGCCGGATCGGCGGCACCGAACACCGCGCGCAAAATCGCCGTGACGCGCGCGTCGGGCAGATCCTTGTGCGCGACGACGAAGTTCCACGCCGCGACCGAGTTCAGCGCCGCCGTTTGCCCGCGATAGGTGTTCGCCGCCACTTGCGCGGGCGCGAGGAACGGAAAGCGGCGCGTCATCGCGGCGATCTCCGCGTCGCTCAAGCCGAACACCACCGCGTCGGCGCGATCGGTGACGGCGACGAGCGACGGGATCGGCACGATCGCCCCTTGCCAGAACGCGTCGATGGATCCTGCGATCAGCGCCTGGCCGAGCTCGGTCGGTGAGCCGGTGACGATCTGCGGCGTGATGCCGATTTCGGCGGCCAGCGCGCGGAAGAAGACCTCGGCCGGGCCGCCGGCGGGACCGACGCCGACGCGCTTGCCCGCGAGATCCGACGCGCGCGCGATGCCGCTGCTGCGCAGCGCCGCGATCTGGAACGAGGTTTGATACATCGGGAACAGCGCGCGCACATTCGCGTGCGGCTTGCCTTGCGCGAAGCCCGTGCCGGTGATCGCTTCATGGGCGGTGGCGAGGAAGGCGAGGCCGAGCACGCTTGGGTCGGTCTCGGCGGCGGCGAGATTGGCGATCGAGCCGGTGGTCTCGACCGCGACGACGGGGCCGGAATTGCCCGCACTCAGAAACCGCGCCAGACCCTGGGCATAAGGCAGGAAGGCGCTGCCTTGCCCGGCCGAGTGGAGCTTCAGCTCCTGCGCGCTGGCGGGAAAGGCGAGGATCGCGAAGGCGAGCGCGAGAATTCGGACCATGCGGCATCTCCTTGTTTCGCACGGAGTGTCGCCCCAGCGGCGGAAAATGCCAGTCGAAACTTGCGATGGGGGTGCCGCTATTCGCGAAGCGCCACGCCCGCTTCGCGGTAGTAGCGCAACGCCGCCGGGTGGAACGGCACGACGCGGTTGGTGATCGCGTTGGCGGGCAGCGTGTCGGCGGCGAATTCGTGGATATCGCGCGCCGGGTCTTTCGTGCCGAAGACCGCGCGCAAGATCGCGGTCACGCGCGCGTCGGGAAGATCCTTGTGCGCGACGACGAAGTTCCACGCGGCGACCGTGGTCAGCGGTGAGGTCTGGCCGCGATAGGTATTCGCGGACACGCTTGCCGGGGCGAGGAACGGAAACAGCCGCGTGGTCGCGGCGATCTCGCTCGCGGTCAGGCCGAACACGACCGCATCGGCGCGATCGGCGACGAGGGCGAGGGCGGGGATCGGCACGATCGCGCCCTGCCACAGCGCGTCGATGGATCCTGCGATCAGCGCTTCGGCGAGCTCGTTCGCAGTGCCCGTCACGAGCACCGGCGCGACGCGCAGCTCGCTTGCGATGGCGCGGACATAGACCTCCGACGGGCCGCCGGCGGGCCCCACGCCGAAGCGCTTGGCGTCGAGATCGGAAAAGCGCGCGATGCCCGAGGCGCGCAACGCGGCGATCTGGATCGAGGTTTGGTACATCGCGAAGAGCGCGCGTACGTTCGTATGCTTGCGGCCTTGCGCGAAAGCGGTGCCGGCGACGGCTTCGTGGGCCGTGCCCAAAAAGGCGAGGCCGAGGGACGCTGGCTCGGACTCGGCCGCCGCCAGATTGGCGATCGAGCCCGAGGTTTCGACCGCGACGGCGGGCCCGACTCCGGCCGCGTTCAAATGGCGCGCGAGGCCTTGCGCGTAGGGCAGGAAGGCGCCGCCCGGCCCGGCCGAATGGAGCTTCAACTCCTGGGCGGCCGCCGGGAAGGCGAGAAACGCGAACGCGAGAACGAGTGTACGCAGCATGCGACGCCGCCATCGAGGGGTTGCCGTTGCCTACAATTGTCATCCCGCGGGCCGGCGCGCCAGTCGAAAACGCCGGCGGCGCGGGTCAGCGCACCGCGACGCCCGCCTCGCGGTGGAAGCGCAACGCCGCCGGATGGAACGGAATGACGCGGTTCTGCGCCGCGTTGGCCGCGCGCGTATCGGCGGCGAAAGGGTGGATGTCCTTGGCGGGATCGACGTCCCGCAGGACCGCGCGCAAGATCGCCTCCGCGCGCGCGTCGGGCAGATCCTTGTGGACCACGGCGAAGTTCCAGCTCGCCACGGTCGCGAGATGCGCGTCCTGCCCGCGATAGGTGCCCGCGGGCACGATCATCGGCGACAGATAGCGATAACGCTCGACCAAGCGCGCGATTTCCCAAGCCGACAGGCCGAACATGCGCGAATCGGCGCGTTCGGCCACCGTCGCGAGGGCCGGGATCGGCACGATCGCACCTTGGAAGAACGCGTCGATCCGGCCGTCGATCAGCGCTTGGCCGAGCTCGGCGGGCGAGCCGGTCACGGAAGTGGCCGTCATATGGAACTCGCGCGCCATCGCGCCGAAGAACAACTCGGCCGGGCCGCCCGCGGGCCCGACGCCGACGCGCTTGGAATCGAGATCGAGCACGCGCCCGACATTGCGCCCGCGCAATGCCACGCCGTGATAGCCGGTGCGGTACATCGCGAACAGCGCGCGCACATTGGCGTGCGGCTTGCCTAGCGCG
>JAMNXK010000536.1 GCA_023653245.1 Tagaea sp. | reverse complement strand
GAGGCGCGGCGCAAGGCCCAACCCTTGCGGTCGGCATACATCCGCAAAGTCATGGTCGTGCAAGCGCCCAACCCCGCGAGCACGTATTCGAAGGGCTGCGGCCCCGCATTGGCGCCGCCATCCTTCACGGGTTCGTCGCAAATCAGCGAGTGCCCCGCCGCCTCGACCGTATTGGCGTATTTGGCGCCGGTCTCGCCGACATTCACCGGTCCCGGAGCGGTCATGGATATCTCCCTCGCCTTCGGACTAAGATCGCCAGCATGACACGCGACGACATCGAGATTCTATCCCGAACCGAGCGGTACAAAGGCTTCCTCAAGATCGAGGAATACCGCCTGCGCCACAGGCTTTTCGCGGGCGGCTGGTGTCCGCCGATCTCCCGCGAATTGATGGAGCGCGGCAACGCCGTGGCGGCCGTGCTCTACGATCCGGTGCGCGAGCGCCTGGTGTTGATCGAGCAATTCCGCATCGGCGCCTACGCCGCGGGCGAAGCGCCGTGGATGTTCGAATGCGTCGCGGGCATGTGCAAACGGGGCGAAGACCCGGTCGAGGTCGTGCGCCGCGAGGTCAAAGAAGAAACCGGCCTCGATGTGCTGGCGATCGAGCATGCGTGCCGTACCATGGCCTCGCCCGGCGGCACGAGCGAATGCTGCGACGTTTTCGTCGCCAAGGTCGATAGCCGGAACGCGGAGGGCGTGTTCGGCCTCGAGCACGAGGGCGAGGATATCCGCGTCGTCGCCGAGGATTTCGACGACGCCTTCGCGAGTTTCTTCGACGGGCGGCGCCTGGGCAGCGCCTTCACGCTGATCGCGCTCCAGGCCCTCGCCCTCAACCGCGCGCGGCTGCGCGCCCAATGGCTCAAGGAGACGACGACGTGAGCGACATCAAGGACGGTTTCGCCGGCTCGGTCGGCAACACGCCGCTCATCCGCTTGCGCAAGGCGAGTGCCGAAACGGGCTGCGAAATCCTGGGCAAGGCCGAGTTCCTGAATCCCGGCGGTTCGGTCAAGGACCGCCCCGCCTTGTTCATGGTGCTCGACGCCGAGAAAAAGGGCCTGCTCAAGCCGGGCGGCACGATCGTGGAGGGGACGGCCGGCAATACCGGCATCGGCATCGCCCTGGTCGCCAATGCGCGCGGCTATCGCAGCGTGATCGTCATGCCCGACACGCAAAGCCAGGAGAAGAAGGATTATCTGCGCCTGATCGGCGCCGAGCTCCGGCTCGTGCCGGCCGTGCCCTACGCCAATCCCAACAACTACGTGAAGCTCTCGGGCCGTCTCGCCGAAGCAATCGCCAAGAGCGATCCGCGCGGGGCGGTGTGGGCCAATCAATTCGACAACGTCGCCAACCGCCAGGCGCATATCGAGACGACGGCGCCCGAGATCTTCCGCCAGACCGGCGGGAAGGTCGACGGCTTCGTCTGCGCCGTCGGCTCGGGCGGCACGCTCGCGGGCATGGCGATGGGGCTGCGCGCTCTGAAGCCCTCGGTCAAGATCGCGCTCGCCGATCCGCATGGCGCGGCGCTGCACAGCTATTTCACCACCGGCCAGCTGAAATCCGAAGGCTCGTCGATCACCGAAGGCATCGGCCAGGGCCGCATCACCGCGAATCTCGAAGGGCTGAAGGTCGATCATTCCTATCGCATCGACGATGCGCAAGCCGTGTCGATCGTGTTCGACCTGCTGCGCGAGGAAGGTTTGTTCCTGGGCGCCTCTTCGGGCGTGAACGTCGCGGGCGCCATCGCACTCGCCAAGACGCTCGGGCCCGGGCATACGATCGTCACCATCCTGTGCGACGGCGGGGCGCGCTACGCCTCCAAGCTCTTCAATCCGGAATTCCTGCGCTCGAAGAATCTGCCCGTCCCGGCGTGGCTCGACGCGAACGCGCCGGCGATCCCCGTCCCCACCCCGTTCCAGTGAGTGCTCCCATGGGCTACGCCAATCCCGACGCGCTGGTTTCGACCGAATGGCTCGCCGCCCATCTCGGCGATCCGGGCGTGCGCGTGCTAGACGGCACGTATCATCTGCCCACGGTCAAGCGCGACGCGCGCGCCGAGTTCCTCGCCAAACACATTCCGGGTGCCGCGTTCTTCGACATCGACGGCATCGCCGACGATGCAACCGATCTGCCGCATATGATCCCCGCCCCCGCCGTTTTCGAGGCGGAAATGCGCAAGCTCGGCCTATCGACGACCACGCGCGTCGTGGTCTACGACGCGTATGGCTGGCAATCGGCCGCGCGGGTGTGGTGGAACTTGCGCGTCTTCGGCCACGACAACGTGGCCCTCCTCGATGGCGGCCTGCCCAAATGGCTCGCCGAAGGCCGCGCGGTCGAGGCCGGCGACGCCGGGCCGAAACCGGGCGATTTCACCGCCGCGTTCCGCCCGGCGCTCGTGCGTTCGAAGGCGCAGATGATCGCGAACGTTACGACGAAGACCGAGCAAGTGCTCGACGCGCGCGCCGCCGGGCGCTTCGAAGGCACGGCGCCCGAGCCACGGCCGGGCTTGCGCGGCGGGCATATTCCCGGCTCGCGGAATCTGCCGATGGGCGATCTGGTCGATCCCGCGAGCAAGCGCCTCAAGCCGGCGGAAGAACTCGCCAAGCTCTATGCGGCGGCGGGGATCGACGTGTCCAAGCCCATCGCCACGACCTGCGGCTCGGGCGTCACCGCCTGCGGCCTCGCCTTCGGGCTGCATCTGATCGGTGCGGACAAGGTCGCGATCTACGACGGCTCGTGGTCCGAATGGGGCCTGCCCGACGGCCCGCCGATCGCGACGGGGGCGGCTTAACGCACCCCCACCCGGCGCTTCGCGCCGACCTCCCCCGTCGAGGGGGAGGTGAGTCGTTCCCTCCCCCCTTGCGGGGGAGGGTTAGGGTGGGGGTTTGAAGAACCGGCTCAGTGATTGAGGATCTGCGACAAGAACAGCTTGGTGCGCTCGTTCTGCGGCCGGTCGAAGAACTCGTGCGGCACGTTGGATTCGACGATCTCGCCCTTGTCCATGAACACGACCTTGTCGGCCACGGCCTTGGCGAAGCCCATTTCG
>JAMNXK010000535.1 GCA_023653245.1 Tagaea sp. | reverse complement strand
GCTTCTGGCTTTGGGGGATGTCGCCGCCGAGCCCTCGACCATCGCGGGCTTCGCGCGGCTTTACCTCGCGCGCGATTGCGTGGCGCTGACCGGCGATCGCGACGCCGAGCTCGGCATGGGCAAGGTCGCTTTGCTCGACGATGCCGCCGTGCGCGCGCTGGAACGCGACGGCGGCATTTTCGATTCGCTCACCTTGGTCGGACTCGCCCGCGCCCGCGACGCGGGCTAGGCCGCGCGCACCTTGGCCAGGAACCCGTCGACCGCCTGACGCAGCTGGCCCGACTGCGAGCCCAGGCTGGCGGCCGCATCCTTGAGTTCGCCCGCGGCCTTGCCCGCTTCGTCGGCGGCTTGGGTGACGCCGGAGATGTTCGACGACACTTCGCCCGTGCCGGCGGCGGCCTGCTGGACGTTGCGCGCGATTTCCTGCGTCGCGGCACCCTGCTCTTCGACCGCCGCCGCGATCGCCGAGGCGATCTGGTTCATCTTGGCGATGGTTTCGCCGATGCCCTTCATCGCCTCGACCGACGCGCCGGTGGCGTTCTGGATTTCGCCGATCTGGCCGCCGATCTCCTCGGTCGCCTTGGCGGTCTGACTGGCGAGATTCTTCACTTCCGAGGCCACGACCGCGAACCCCTTGCCGGCATCGCCCGCGCGCGCGGCTTCGATGGTCGCGTTGAGCGCGAGCAGGTTGGTCTGTGCCGCGATGTCGGAGATGAGCTTGACCACGTCGCCGATCTTCTGCGCGGCTTGGCTCAGCGCCTCGACGGTTTGACCCGTGCGCGCCACGTCCTGCACCGCTTGATCGGCGATGCGCGTGGATTCAGAAACTTGGCGCGAGATTTCCTGGATCGAACTCGCGAGTTCCTCCGCCCCGGCCGCGACCGTCTGCACGTTGGTCGAGGCCTCTTCGGCGGCGGCGGCGACGGCCGTCGCCTGGCGCGTGGTTTCTTCGGCCGTGGCGGACATGGCACCGGCCGAGCCTTGCATCTGCGTGGCCGCCGAGGAGACCGCGTTCACCACGCCGCCGACTTGGGATTCGAACCCGTCGGCGAGGGCGAGCATGGCCTTCTTTTTCTCCGTCTCGGCCGCGATCTCGGCTTCCTTCTGGGCGGATTCGAGGCGCAGCTTCTCCTTGCCCGCGTCTTGGAAGATTTGCAGGACGGCGGCGAGGTCGCCGATCTCGTCCTTCTGCCCTTTGCCGGGAATGGCGAGATCGAGATCGCCTTTGGCGGTTTGATCCATCGCCTTCATCACCGCGCGCAGCGGATTGAGGATTCCGGCGAACACGATCCAAACGCCCAGCGCCAGCGCGCCGACGATGCCTGCGGCCGCGACGGAAACCATCAGCGCTTTTGCCGCTTCGTAGTGCTCGCCCGCGAGCTTGCTGGCGTCGCGATAGACTTGAAGGTTCCGATCCTCGATGCTGCGGATCTGGGTGCGGATCCGGTCGATAAGGCCCGCTGAGTCGAAAGCGACTTTGGTGGCGTCGTCGAGTTTGCCTTCGCGCGAGAGAGCCTGGACCTTCACGGCCTCGGCCTCGTAGCTTGCCAGGATCGCGCGGGCTTCGCGCAGACTCTGCCGCCCCGCATCGGCGATCAGGATCGGTTCGAGTTGGTCGAGTCGCGCCTTGAAGCGCCGGTTCTCGTCCGCGGCGGATGCCTCGAACGTCCGGCGCTGCTCGGCGGTCAGTTCCAGCGGCAGGAATTCGACCGCGCGCGCATAGGATAGGAGATTCGCCGTCGAACGACCGGCATGATTCATGCGTTCCGTCGCCCCTTCGACGATCGCCATGTCGGCGCGAATTTCGGACATGCCTTCGATCCCGCGCCAACTCAGCACACCCGCCACGCAAGCCAGCAAGGCGATCACGGACAGAATCTTCGGCGCGAAACGGATATTCTTCATTTTCGTCGTCCCCCCACAACGCGCGATCGGTATGTTTCGCGCGAATCTCCGTACCCATATAGTACCGATTTCTTATGTGAAACTGATTGAGTTTCGGTTTGACCGGGCGTCGGAAAAGGGGCCGCCTTGCGCCCGTGTGGAATCGGTCTAAGTTACCGGTGAATTTGGAGTTTTCGCGAATATGTCCGCCCCTCGCCGCCCCGTGGTCTTGTGCGTCTTGGACGGCTTCGGCCATCGCGCCGAGCGCGCCGACAACGCCATTGCACTCGCCCGCACGCCCAATTTCGAGCGGTTGCGCGCGCTGCACCCGCCGGCGTTTCTGCAAGCCTCCGAACGCCATGTCGGCTTGCCCTCCGGCCAGATGGGCAATTCCGAAGTCGGGCATATGAATCTGGGCGCCGGCCGCGTGGTGATGCAGGATCTCGTGCGCATCGACGCGGGCGTCGAAGACGGCTCGTTCTTCGCCCTGCCCGCGCTCGCCGATGCGATCGCCAAAACCAAAGCATCGGGCGGGACGGCCCATATTCTGGGTCTGTTGTCGCCCGGCGGCGTGCATTCGCATCAAGATCACATGGTCGCGCTGGCGCGCGCTTTCGCCCAGGCGGGCGTGAGCGTGCGCGTGCACGCCTTCCTCGACGGCCGCGACACGCCCCCGCGCAGTGCGGAGGCGTATCTCGCCAAGTTCGACGCGGATATCGCGGCCTTGCCGAATGTGGCGCTCGCGAGCGTGTCGGGGCGCTACTATTCGATGGACCGCGACAAGCGTTGGGAGCGCGTGGAGCTGGCCTACAAGGCGCTGGTCGATGGCCAGGCGCCCGTCTTCGCGAATTGGCGCGACGGCCTGGCCGCGTCCTACGCCGCCGGCACGAACGACGAATTCGTCCTGCCTTTCGTGGCGCCGGACTACGCGGGCATGAAGGACGGCGACGCGCTCGTCATGGCGAATTTCCGCGCCGACCGCGCGCGCCAGACGCTCGATGCGCTTCTCGATCCCGGTTTCGCGGGCTTCGCGCGGCCGCGGATCGTGAACTTCGCCGCGGCACTCGGCATGACCGAGTATTCGTCCGCGCTGGCCAAGCGCATGGCCGCGCTCTACGCGCCCCAATCGCTCGCCAATATGATGGGCGAGGTCGTCGCCAAG
>JAMNXK010000534.1 GCA_023653245.1 Tagaea sp. | reverse complement strand
CGTCGGGAAGAGCCGGCCGAACACGACCGACACGCAATCGAGCGCGCGCAGCCGATGGGCAAACGTCAGCGCGAGCGGAACCGGCCGCCCGGGGTCGGCGAAGACGGACAGCGCTTCGGCGACCGCGCCCTTGGCGAAGCGAACGTCGTCGACTCCCATCAGGACGACGTCCCCGCGCGCCGCGGCGAAGGCGCGGTTGCCGGCGGCGACGGAGCCTTGCGGCGTCTCCTCCTTCACCCAAACGATCCGCTCGCCGGAAATCTCGGCCGGCGACACGACCACGAATTCGTGTTCGACGCCTTGCAGCTGCGGGCGCAGATCCTCGATCGCCGCGCGCGCCAGATCGGGGAAGAGGGTGGGGACGAGGACGCTGATTTTCATCGCAGTGGATCTCCGGCACACGTCGTCAGCTCGGCGGATTGCGCGTCCACTCCCAAAACAGCGTCTCGGACCCGGCGAAAACGCGTAGGGCGGGCGCGAGCTCCGGCGGGGCCGGATCGGGGTGGACGAGCGCCATCCCGGACGGCGTCCGGGTGAGAATCGTGTGCGCGAGTCCGTTTTTGGCGGCGAATTCGGCGACCGGCGGGCGCAGGTCGAAATTGAGCACGTCGTGGCAGAGATAGACGCAATCGGGCGCGGCGACCGCGCGGATCGCGTCGAGGTCGCGCGCGACCGCGTCGCGACTGTGCTCGCCGTCGACGAAAGCGAAATCGACTTGGCCCTTGAGTTCGCGCGCCGCCGTCGGCGCGACGCCGCCCGGCGATGCCGCCGCGACCGCGTAGCAATCGAGGCCGCGCTTTTTGGCGATCTTGTTCGTCAGGTGGATGCCCGCCACCGATTGCACGTCGGCGCCGGTGTCGAGCGCGAGCGTGCGCCCGTCGCGGTTCGCCAGCGCCAGCGCCAAGGTCGACCAGCCGTACGAATTGCCGATCACGAGCATGTTCTTCGGCCGCCAGGACTCAAACAGCGTCTCGACGAGATAGACTTCCTGCAAGGCGATACCCAGTCCTTGCGTCAGCTTATTGCCGCCGCGAAAGAACCAAGTGAACGGCGCTTCGGCGGCGTTCTTCAGATGCCAGGAGTTCAAGCCTGTGGAGATTTCGATCCCTTCGTCCTCGTAGGCGGCGATCAATTCGGCTGCGATGGGCATGCGGGAACGCTCCAGTCCGGGGTTACGCGGCGAGAAGGCGGTCGAGCGCGGCCGCTTCTTGCGTGCCCAACGCGCGCCAGACGGTCTCGCCCAAGTGAAGGAACCAGGCCCGTCGCCAATGGCCGGCGAGGTAGCCGGCGAAGTCGCGATCTCCGCCCGCGAGATGGGCCGCGACCGCCTCGCCGGCCGTTCCCGGCCAGTCGAGCGGCAGTGCTGCGTCCAACAGCCAATTGAAACGCGGATCGATGGGGATCATGGCCCCGGCCTTCAAGGTGAGATTGGACAACGCCGTCTGCTCGTACCAGCGGTTTTGGCTCTCGCGCGCGTAAGCGGATTCGAGCAGGTCGCGGTGGTGCGCGGGCGACAGCGCGAGCACGCCCGTATGCATCATTTCCAGCGGCGGATCGGCGAAGCCGTCGGTCCGGTAGACTTCGGCCTGGATCGCCGCGTGCGCCGCGTGCGCGCTTTCCGGCTCGACGGATATGGCGAATTCGCGCATGACGCGCGCGGCGATCTGCGTTTCGTCGAGCTGGCCTTGTACGAAAGTCGCGCCGACCTTGTCGGGCGGAACGCCCCCGAAAAGATCGGGCGCGTCGGGCCGAGGCACGCAATCGGCGTCGATCCAGCCGATGCGGTCGTAGGCGGCCGACCAGGGCTGGGACAGGATCAGACACTTCTGCCAGGCGGGCGAGCGTTTGAGCGCGCGCCAGGATCGGTCGAGCGGCGCCGAGATCAGAATCGCGTCGTAGCCTTGCGCGGCCGCGTAAGCTTCGAACCGTGCCCGCACGACCGCTTGCCAGCGATTGAGATAGGTGGCGCCCAAGGCGAGCGTGACGACCGCGCGGCGCGCTTGCGGGCGCACTTCGTCTTGAGTCGAGCGAATCTCGCAATACATGCCGCACGATACCCCGCGGCGCGCCACCCTCGCCAGACCCGTTCCGGACGGCTACGCTCCGGCCATGTCCGATTCCGTCGTCGTCACCGGAGCCGACGCGAAATATTTCCGCTTCGCGGCCGATACGCTGCGCTCGCTGCTCGCCTTGGGGCTCGAGCGCGAGGCGCGGCTGGCGCTGCTCGATTTCGGCCTGGCCGATGATCAGCGCCAATGGGCCGCCGCGCGCGGGATCTCGGTCGTGCCGGTGGGCTGGGACATCGAACTCGGGACCTCGCGCGAACCCGAACTCGCCAAGATGGGCGACGGCTACAAGGCGATGACCGCGCGGCCCTTCCTGCCCGCTTATTTCCCGGACGCGGGCGTCATCCAATGGATCGACGCCGACGCCTGGGTGCAGACGGCCGAGGGCGTGCGCGGGCCGCTCGAAGCCGCCAAACGCCACGGCTTCGCCGTCGTGCCCGAACTGCATCGCGCCTACGCCCATCTCTATTCGGGCGGGGAGGGCACTCAAGCGATGCACCGCACCGCCGCGGCCAAGTCGTTCGGCGACGGCGTGGCCGCCGCACTCGCGCGCAATCCGATCCTCAACTCCGGCCTGTTCGCCGGGCGCGCGGACAGCCCGGTCTGGGGCAAGTGGCGCGATTTCGCCGCCGCCGGGATGGCGCGTCATGTCAGCAAGTACACCGAGCAGATCGCCCTCAATCTCGCCTGTTACACCACGCTCGGAACGTCGGACGGCGACGCCGTCCAGTTCCTGCCGGCCGAATACAATTTCTGCTGCGGCTTGGCGCTGCCCAAGATCGATCGCCAAACGCGTGCCGTGCTCGATCCAAAGTTCCCGAACGCGCCCGTACATGTGGTGCATCTCGTCGGCATGACCGAGCGGCGCGAATTCGCGTGCCCGACGGGCGGAACGTTCGAATCCTCGCTGATCTACTCGGATTTGCGCGGGCCCATCCCCGCGTAGTGCCCCGCAGCGCCCAACGCACGGAGTGGCTGGAT
>JAMNXK010000042.1 GCA_023653245.1 Tagaea sp. | reverse complement strand
GCCACGCTGACCGATTCGAGCGGCGACGTCGAAAAGGACTGGGCGGCGGCGGCCGAGCGCACGGGGGCCAAGCACATGCCCGGCTATGTGCGCGCGCAAGTCGCTTCGCCCTTCGACTACGCCGCGCGCACGCGCGTGCTGGTGGTCAACGATCTGGGCCGCGACGAGCCCGATCGCGTGGCCGCGGCGTACAGGGAGCTTTTTCTGGCGTCGGGCGGCGGGGCGCTCGGGCTGTTCACCGCCATCGGCCGGCTCAAAGCCGTGTATGGGCGCATCGGCAAGGCGATCGAAGCGGCCGGCTTGCCGCTGCACGCCCAGCATGTCGACCGCATGGACGTGTCCACGCTGGTCGACATTTTCCGCGCCGAGGAGGATTCGTGTCTGCTCGGTACGGATGCCGTCAGGGATGGCGTGGACGTGCCCGGCCGCGCTTTGCGTTTGATCGTGTTCGACCGCGTGCCTTGGCCGCGCCCCGATATTCTGCACAAAGCGCGGCGCGGGGCGTTCGGCAAAGGTGCCTACGACGACCGCATCGTGCGCCTGCGCCTGCGCCAGGCGTTCGGCCGCCTGATCCGCAAGGCCGACGATCGCGGCGTGTTCGTGCTGCTCGACGGGCGCTTCCCCTCGCGCCTGGCCGGCGCGTTTCCGCCGGGCGCCACGGTCGAGCGCGTGGGCCTGGCCGAGGCGATCGCCGCCACGCGGGCGTTCTTCACGGCCGAGGCCACGCCTCCGCGTAGAGAATCATGACCGCCGAGATCGTCCCGGCCGACAGCACGGTCGAGACCAGAATCGTCGCGGAGGCGCGCTCGACATAGAGTTTGTATTGCTGGGCGAGCACGAAACACAAAGCCGCCGTCGGCAAGGCGGCGAGCACCACGGCCATGCCCGCGGCCAAAGGCGGCAAACCGAACACGCCCGCCAGCCACCACGTCGCCAGCGGCTGGACGAGCAGCTTGACGATCACGAGCCAGCCGACTTCGATGGACTTCTTCCCGCCGGCGAGCGTGGCGAGGCTGCGCGTGGCCAGGAACAGGCCGATGGCGAACAGCGCGCACGGGCCCGCCGCCGCGGCCAGGATCTCGCCGAAATTCACCGCCGCCTTGGGCAACGGCATGCCGGTCAGATTCCAGGCGAGACCCGCCAACGGCGCCATGACCAGCGGGCTCTTGAGCAAACCCAGCGCCACGTTGCGCGCCGCGCGCGTCGCGCCGCCCTGCCCGCTCAAGCCGGTTTCGACCAGGATCACGGTGAAGGCGACCAGCGTCAGGGTGTAGGTCGCGGTGATCAGCACGGCGGGCAGCGCGTTGGCGGCGCCGAACGCCGCGATGAACAGCGGAATGCCCATATAGCCGACATTCGAGAACGTGCCGGTCAGCAGCGCCAGCGCCGTCTGCGCGAGGCCCGCGCGGAAGAACGCGGCTTGGACGGCGAGTGCCGCGAGCCAGGCGATCGCCACCCCGCCGAGAAACGTGGCGATGAAGGGCAGGTCGAAGATTTGCGCGAACGGCACGCGCGCGGGCCCGAGGAACAGGATCGGCGGCAGCGCGAACCAATAGCAGAACTTGTTGAGCGCCTCCGAGCTGTCCGGCCCCAGCAATTTCACGCGGCCCGAGAGGTAGCCCAAAAGCACGATGCCGAAGACCGGCAGAACGACGTCGAATACGGCTTGCATCGAGAGCGAACTCGAACCTCATGGTTCGACGGGCTCACCATGAGGTCGGCAAGAAGGCCTCATCCTGAGCCCGTCGAAGGATGAGGCGGCCGGGCGTTCGAAACCCTATCGCGCCTTGAACCGGCGCGCCATGCGTCTAAATTGACCCGGTCAGTCCCAGCCCGAAGTGGAAACGCCCGATGCTCACCCCGCACGCCGCCCTCGTTCACATCATGGTCGTGGTCGCGGCCGCCGACGGCGACATGCCCGACGACGAGCTGCAGCGCATGGGTCAGGTCTGCCGGCTTTGGCCGGTCTTCAAGGGCTTCGACATCGACACGCTGCCCGACGTGGCGCGCGAGTGCGCGGTGATGCTCCAGGTCGCCGACGGGCTGGAGAAGTCGCTCGCCCGCGCGCGCCAGGCCCTGCCCGCGCATCTGCGCGAGACCGCCTATCTGCTCGCCTGCGACGTCGCGGCGGTCGATGCCGGGGCCAATTGGCAGGAAGCGCGGGTGCTCGACCAGCTCCGCCACGCTCTCGATCTCGACCGGCTGACGGCCGCGGCGCTCGAACGCGCCACCGCAGCGCGCTACGCCGCGATCAAATGACCGGCGGCTGGATCGCGCGGGTCCCCGCTTTGGCGCGGCTCGAACCCGAGACGCGGCGCGATCTCGAAGAAAGCGCGTCGATCGTGCGCCTTGCGGATGCGGCGCGGCTTTTCTCGGCCGGCGAGCCTTGCCGGAATTTCGCGATCGTGCTCGCCGGCATGGTGCGCGTGCAGCTCACGGCCGAGTCGGGCCGCGAGGTGAAGCTCTACGACGTCGGCCCGGGCGGCACGTGCATTCTCACCACCGCCTGCCTGCTCGGCGGCAACGATTACGCGGCCGAGGCGCTCGCCGAAGGCGACGTCGACCTCGCCGCGATCCCGCGCGCGGCGTTCGAGCGCGCGATGGAGCGCTCGGCGGCGTTCCGGCGCTTCGCGCTCGCCGGGTTCGGCGAGCGTTTGGGCGATCTGATGCGGACCTTCGAAGCCGTGGCCTTCGAGCGCGTGGGTCCGCGCCTGGCGCGGCTGCTGCTCGCCCGCGCGCGCGACGGCGCGGTCGAGACGACGCATCAAGCGCTCGCCGCGGAACTCGGCTCGGCGCGCGAGGTCGTCAGCCGCAACCTCAAGAACTTCGAGCGCCAAGGCTGGGTGGCGCTGGAACGCGGCAGCGTGCGGCTACTCGACGCAGGCCCCCTCGAATCCCTCGCTTCGGCCCATGCGGTGTGACGGCGTCACTTACCGCGCCGCATCGTCCGGCCATGCTCCGCCCATCGGCTGCGGGTTCGGCGGCTTCATCGCAGGGGATCGAAAAATGGGCACCAATGTCGGCGGCGTCGACCGCATCTTGCGCATCGTCGCGGGTCTCGCGATTCTGTCGCAGTTCTTCGTCGGGCTGCAAACGCCCTGGGCATTGATCGGGCTGGTGCCGCTCGGCACGGCGCTGATCGGCTATTGCCCGGCTTATTCGCTGCTCGGGCTCAGCACCTGCCCGGCGAAGCGCGCGCAAAGCTGAGCGCCTGGCAGCACTCTTCGCGGAAGGCTGCCAACATATTGAATAAAAAGGACGATCTCCCCGTTCCTTGCTTGAGATCGGCGCGCGGATTGCTTCACCATCGAAGCGATCCGACTCGCACGGATCGGCAAGGAAAGGGGGAGTAGTCCGCATGTCCGGCTTGGCCAAGCAGCTCGCCGATTATCGCCTCACCACCGCCGAGATTCTCTATCGCCTGCCCGACCATCCGTCGGTGCTTCAAAGCTACGTCTGGCAGGAACTCGATCTGGCGCCGCGTTTCCCGGTGCTGCGCAAGTTCCTGGATTTCTGGGAGCGCGAGATCGAGGGCAAGCTCGTCCAGGTGCGCGTGGCGCATGCCGAGCTGATCAAGCCGCCCGCGTTCCGCGCCAACGCCCATCTGTTGACGCTGCACTGACGACGCGGCGACACTCCGAACGAAGAAGGAGTGTCGAGCATGGCGCAAGCCGCCCCCACCGGCGGGCCCTCGGGCAAGCTGGTCGTCAAGAATATCGGTCTGCTGCTCTCGGGCATGCTGGAGCGGCCGATCCTCGACGCCGATTGCGTGATCGCGATCGACGGCAAGATCGCGGCGCTCGGCAAGGCGAAGGACCTCGATCTTTCCGGCGCCAACGTCACGATCGACGCCAAGGGCACGGCGCTCGCCCCCGGCTTGATCGACAGCCACGTCCATCCGGTGTTCGGCGATTGGACGCCGCGCCAGAGCCAGCTCGGCTGGATCGATTCGTTCTTGCATGGCGGCGTCACCGCGATGATCTCGGCGGGCGAAGTCCATCTGCCCGGCAGGCCGAAGGACATCGTCGGGCTGAAAGCCTTGGCCATCACCGCGCAACGCAGCTTCGACGCCTTCCGCCCCGGCGGGGTGAAGGTCCATGCCGGCGCCCCCGTGATCGAGAAAGGCATGGTCGAAAGCGACTTCGCCGAGCTCGCCCAAGCGGGCGTGAAGCTGCTGGGCGAGATCGGGCTCGGCTCGGTCAAGCAAGGGGCCGAGGCCAAGCAAATGGTCGCCTGGGCGCGCAAATACGGGATGAGCTCGACCATCCACACCGGCGGACCGTCGGTGCCCGGCTCGGGCTATATCGACAAGGACGTGATCCTCGAAGCCGACGCCGACGTGATCGGCCACATCAATGGCGGGCACACCGCGCTGCCCTTGGCGCAGATCTCCTGTTTGTGCGAGCAATGCGGCCGGGCGATCGAGATCGTGCATAACGGCAACGAGCTCGCCGGCCTGCACGCGCTGCGCGTCGCCAAGGAACTCAAACAGCTCGATCGCGTGATCCTGGGCACCGACAGCCCGGCGGGCTCGGGCGTGCAGCCGCTCGGGATCCTGCGCATGATCGCGCTGCTGTCGGCCGTGGGCGACACGCCGGCGGAGCAGGTGTTCTGCATGGCGACGGGCAACACCGCGCGCATCCGCGATCTCGATTGCGGGATCGTCGAGACGGGCCGCAGCGCCGATTTCGTCTTCCTGGACAAGGCGCAGCATTCGAGCGGCGCCGACATGCTGGACTCGGTGCGCAAGGGCGATCTGCCCGGCGTGGGCATGGTGGTGATCGACGGGATCGTGCGCATCGGGCGATCGCGCAACACGCCCCCGGCCGAACGCGTGCCCGAGATCGTCGCGTGATCCGGATCGCCGCGTCGCAGTATCGCTTCCAGGCGATCGGCTCGTTCGCCGAGTTCGCCGCGCGCGTCGAGACCCATGTCGCCGCCGCGTCCGAGTTCGGCGCCCGGCTTCTGGTGATGCCCGAATACCTGACCTTCGAACTGCTCACCGTGCCAGGCGCGGGCGGGATCGAGACCCTTCCCGACGCCACGCAAGCTTACGAGGAGTTGTTCGCGGGCCTCAGCGCGCGCCATGCGATCGCCGTGGTGGCGGGCACGCATCTCGTTTCCGACGGAAATGGGCTTCGCAACACCGCGCATCTGTTCCTGCCCGACGGGCGGATCGAGCGTCAGGCCAAGCTCCATCTCACGCCGTGCGAAGTGGCGCCCTGGCGCCTGACGCAAGGCGAGTCGCTGCGGGTCTTCGATCTCGGGTTCGCGCGCGTGGCGATGCCGGTCTGCTACGACGTCGAGTTCCCCGAACTCGGCCGCCAGGCGCGCGCGCGCGGCGCGGACATCCTGCTCGTGCCGAGCTGCACCGACGATGCGCACGGCATGGCGCGCGTGCGCATCTGCTCGGCCGCGCGCGCGATCGAGAACCAGGTCTACGTGGCCGTGGCGATGACGACGGGCTCGCTGCCCAACGTGCCGCTCATGCGCGCCAATCACGGCCAAGCCGCGCTGCTGAGCCCGTGCGACTATCCCTTCCCGCCCGGCGGCGTGCTCGCCGAAGGGATCGTCAACGACGACCAGGTCGTCGCCGCGGATTTCGACATGGGCGCTTTGGCGCGCGCGCGGAATGGCGGTTCGGTGCGCACCTGGCAGGACCGCCGGCCCGATCTCTACACGCTCGAAAGCTGATCAAGTCAGCAGCGCGAGCGTGAACCACGGCCAGATCGACAGCACCACCAGCAGCGCCATCGTCACCAGCACGAAGGGGATGCACGGGATGAAGATTTGCCCGGGCTTGATCCCCGTCATCGCCGAGGCGACGAACAGGCCCGCCCCGACCGGCGGCGTCAGGATGCCGAGGACGAGGTTGATGCAGACCACGACGCCGAAATGGAAATCGTTGATGCCGTAGACGTTCTCGGCGATCGGCTGGAGGATCGGAACGACCATGATCAGCGCCGCGATCCCGTCCATCAGGCAGCCCACGATCAGCAGCAGCACGTTGATCAGCAGCATGAAGGCGATCGGCGAGTCGGCGACGGCTTGGATCCACACCGCCACCGCCTGGGGCACTTTCTCGAACACCAGCACCCAGCCGAACACGTTGGCCGCGGCCACCAGGAACAGCACCAGCGACGCGCTGGTCGCCGTGCGGAACAGCATGTGGTGGATCTCGCGCAGCCGCAGCTCCTTGTAGACGAACTTGCCCAGCAGGAACGACGCGGCTGCGGCGACGGCGGCCGATTCGGTTGGCGTGGCGATGCCGCCCACGATGCCGCCGATGATGCAGACCGGGATCAGCAGCGCCGGCGCCGCGCGCGCCGCGTTGCGCACGCGCTCGCGCGGCGTGTGCTTCTCCGTGTAGGGATAGTCGTATTTCCACCAGCCCAGGAACGCGATCGCGACGAAGAATCCCGCCGTCATCATCAACCCCGGGATCACGCCGGCGAGGAACATGTCGCCGATCGACACCTGCGCGAGCACGCCGTAGATGACGAACAGCATCGAGGGCGGAATGATCGGCGAGAGCATGCCCGCGGCGGCGGTCGTTGCGACCGCGAAGGGCTTGTCGTAGCCCTTGCGCTCCATCTCGGGCACCATGACCTGGGTCATGATGGCGATCTGCGCGAGCGCCGAGCCCAGGATCGCGGCCATGAACATGTTGGCGAGCAGGTTGATGTAGGCGAGCCCGCCTTTGACCCGGCCGATGATGGCGCCCGCCAGCTCGAGCAGTCGGCGCGTGATCCCGCCCGCGTTCATGAACTCGCCGACCAGGATGAACAGCGGAATCGCCATGAGCCCGTAGCTCTCGATGCCGCCGAACATCTGGGCGTGGTAGCTGGCGAACAGCACCGTGTTGTCGGCCCAGACGATGTAGAAGGCGGCCGTGAGCGCAAGCACGAGCGCGATCGGCACGCCCGCGAACAGCAGGGCGGCGAAGGCGAGGGCGATCATCGCGTCACGTCCCGTCCGCGGCGACGACGGCGGGGGCTTCGCGCCACCCCAACGCCGCGCCCGCGTCCTCGAGGAAATTGGCGAGCGCGTGGACGGTCCAGGTGAACGAGAACCACGGCATCACCAGCCAGACCCAGATTTTCGGAATGCCCAGCGTGTTGGTCGCCTCGCGATAGACGAAATTGAAGGTCGTGTTGACGAAGGCGTTCACGTCGAACCCCATGGCGGCGAAGGCGATCGGATCGAGCCAGACGAAGATCAGCCAGACGAGCATGATCCCGAACCCGAGCGTCACGCCCGAAACGCCCGCCTTCAGCCACGCGACCGCGCGGCGGGACAGCATCTCGGGCACGATCGTGACCGCCACGCTCAGGCGCCGGCGCAGCGTCAGCGAAGCGCCCACGAAGGTCAGCCAGATCATCGACATGATCGCCGCCTCGTCCACCCAATAGAGCGGCATGCGCATGGCGCGCGTCACCACGTTGAGCAGGATCAGCGCGGTCAGCAGCCCCGCCAGCCCGATCAGCAGCCAGCGTTCGACGCGCGCGAGAAAATCGCTGAATTTGGAGAGCGGTCCCATCGGATGCGGCGGAAAACAGGGGCGGTCCCGGCGCGGAACCGCCCCGCCTTTCCGCTCAGAACGTCGCCGAGATGCGGCGCAGATCGGCCAGCAGCGGCGCCTTCGGACCCCACATCCGGTCCCATTGCGCCACCGCGTCGCCGAAGAAGTCGGCGCCCACGGCGCGCACCTGCATCGCCCCGCCGGTCAGGCGGCGCTGCTTGTCGTCCTCCTCGGCCACGAAGCGCGACTTCACGCGGTCGAGATGCCGGGTGGCGGCGTTGCGCACGATCTCGCGGTCGGCCGGCGCCAGCGACGCCCAGACGCGCGCGGAAATCAGCCCGACCATCGGGAACATGTGATGGTTGGTCACCAGCATGGTGCGCGACAGGTCGTTGTAGCGGTTGTTCAGCACCGACTCGAAATCCATGTCGAGCGCGTCGATCTGGCCGTTGGCCAGCGCGTCGTAGACCGCCGGCAGCGGCATCGGCGTGGGGGCGGCGCCGATGATGGTGAAGAAGTCGCGGATCGGAGCGGAGGGGATGATCCGCACCTTCTTGCCGCGGATGTCGCTCACGGTGTTGGTCGCGTCGCGCGTCAGCATCTGGCGCATGCCGGTCATGCCGAAGCCCAGCCCCACCGCGCCGATCTGGCCGGGCAGCGGCTCGAGCAACGCTTGGACCTGCGGCGTCTTCAGCAGGCGCTCGGCCTGGGCGACGTTGCGCACCAGGAAGGGCGCGTGCAGCGCGCCGAAGGCCTCGACGCGGTTGGAGATTTCCGCCGTGGTGATCCACGCCATGTCGAGCGCGCCGGTCTGCAGCTGCTGGACCATCGCCGCTTCGTTGCCGAGCTGGCCCGAGGGGAACACGGCCGAGCCGAAGCGGTTGTTCGACATCTCGCGCAACGTGGCGTTCAGCGCCGTGGCTTCCTGGTTCCACACATGCGCGGGCGGGGTGATCATGCCGATGCGGAATTCGCGCGTGGCTTGCGCCAGCGCGGGTGCCGCCAGCACGGCGGCGGTGGCGGCCGAGCCCGCGAGGATCGCGCGGCGCGTCAGGGGGGTCTTGGTCATCGTTCTCTCTCCTGTCCTTGAATTCGGGTTCTTGGTTCGAGTTCTAGCGCAATCCGTCTTTGCCTTCGATCTGTTCCTTGGCGAGGCCACCGATGCGGGGCAAAGGCCGCCCCGAATCGGTCACGGCGACCGCGACCAGGATTTCGTTCGCGCGCGGCGCGTCGGCCACGCGGACCTCCATCGCGTCGAAATGGGAGCGCACGAAAGCGGCGTCTTTGTGGCCGAGGGGAACGTCCAAGGGCGCGCCGGGCCCGGCGCGTTTCTTGGCCGAGGGCACGAGCGCCGCCCCCTTTTCGACCGCGGCGCGCAAGGGCTTGCCCAGGCGCGGATGCAGGATCGCGGCGGCGTGCTCAAGCTCGCCGTCCTCGCCCACGATCGCGGCCTTGCCGTAGCTCTCGGCCTTGCCGGGCGCGATGCCGAGTGCTTCGACCGCCTTGCGGCCGAGCAGTTCACCCAGCTCCTCGCCGATCGCCATCAATTCCTCGAGATCCTCGACATAGCGCCCGGCGCACGGGTTGGCGATCACCGCGATCGCGGCCGCCCGGCGCGCGGGCGGGTTCACCGCGCGGCCCATCTCGGTGCGCGTTTCCTCGATCTGCACGACCAGTTTGCGGATTTGGGCCTTCATCGCAGACCGTCCTCGCCCTTGATCTCGGACGCTTTGAGCCCGCCCGCGCGGTCGTGAATGCGCGCGCCCGTGCTCATCGCCAGGATCACGATCATCTCGCCGGCGCGCGGCGCGTCGGCGATGCCGACTTCCATCGTGGCGAAGTGCGAGCGCACATAGGACGCGTTCTTGTGGGTGAGCGGAATGTCGAGCCGCGTGCCCGGCCCGCCGACTTTTTTGTTGGACGGTACGATCGCCTTGGCGTCGTCGAGCACGCTGCGCATCACGTAGCCGCCCGGCGCGTGCCAGAGCGCGCCGTGTTCGAGCTCGCCCGAAGTGCCGACGATCGCCCCCTTGCCGAAGCCTTGGATCGCCGCCTTGTCACCGCCCATCGCGGCGATCAGTTTTTGCGACAGGTCCAGGCCGAGGGGCTTGAGCTCCTCCATGAAAGGCTGGATGTCGGCGACGTAGCGCCCCGCGAAAGGATTGGCGATCACGGCGGCGATGGCACCCAGGCGCAAGGGCTTGGCCGGCGCGGGCCCGTACTCGTGGAACACGTCCTCGATGAAGATCGCGATCTTGCGGATATCGACGGTCATGCGTTTTCCTCTCACGCGGCCAAAGCGGTGTGGGGCTTGCCGCAGATGCGCCGTTCGCCGCGCAGCGCCAGGAAGGCGCCGGCGATCAGTCCCCGCCGGCGGAATTGTTCGGCCACCGCCAAGCCGTTGTCGAGGGCCAAGGCGATTTCGTCGGGCCACAGGTTTCCGACGTCCACGGTAACCGGGCGCGCGCCGAGATCGGAATCGGGGTCGAATTCGACGGCCGGCACCCGGGAAATCGCCGCGTGGCCCGGCAGATCGATCGCGTTGGCGATCAAGGTGGCGGCGACGTCGGCCGTCGCGGCGTCGACGGCGAGCACGGTCGCCGCGTCGGCGATGCCGAGCGAGAAGGAGCGTCCGCCTTGGCCTTTGGTGGCGCGGCCGGAGGTGGCGATCCCGCCGATTCCCATCGCCGAATCGAGATCGATCAGCGCGTCGAG
>JAMNXK010000533.1 GCA_023653245.1 Tagaea sp. | reverse complement strand
TGCAGCTCGTGTTCTGGCTCGTGGTGTTCCAGCAGCTGCCGCATGTGCGCGAGGCGCTGAACCCGATCCCGGGCGTGTATCTGTCCCAGCGCGGCCTGAAGATTCCGTCGATCGATTGGAACACGGGTCTGCAGATGATGCTGATCGGCGCCGCGATCGCGATCGCCGCTTGCGTGGTCACGCTGCGCCGCGCGCGCGCGCATCAGGAAAAGACCGGCGAGATCAAACGCGTCTGGCATTTCTGCATGGGCTATCTGGTGCTGATCCCGTGGGCGCTGTCGATGGCCGCGTCCGAGCCGGTCGCCGTGTCCGTGCCCGAGCTGATGGGCTTCAACTTCCAAGGCGGGGCGACGCTGAGCCCCGAATTCGCGGCGCTGACCACGGGGCTGGTGGTCTACACCGCCGCCTTCGTGGCCGAGATCGTGCGCTCGGGCATCCAAGCGGTCGGCAAGGGCCAGTGGGAAGCGGCGCGCGCCGTCGGCCTGTCCGACGCGCGCATCATGCGCCTGGTGATCCTGCCCCAGGCGCTGCGGGTCATCATTCCGCCGCTGACCAGCCAGTATCTCAATCTGACCAAGAATTCGTCGCTGGCCATCGTGATCGGCTATCAGGATCTGTTCAGCGTGTCGAACACCTCGATCAACCAGACCGGCCAAGCGATCGAGGTCATCTTCATCATGATGACGGTCTATCTGGGCCTCTCGCTGCTCACCTCGGCGGGGATGAACTGGTACAACGCGCGCGTCGCGTTGAAGGAGAGATAGGCGATGACCGACGCGGCGCTGCTCGCCCCCGCTCCGGCCGATCGTCCGCGCGCGACGATGCGGGGTCTCGCGCTGTCCGCGCGCGAGCGCTTCTTCGGCACGAAACTGAACGCCGCGATCACGATCGCGTGCCTCGCGGCCCTTTGGTTCGCCGTGCCGCCGCTGGCGAGCTGGGCGATCGTCGACGCGCATTGGACGTCCAGCGCCGCGCAATGCCGCGAGGCGCGCGGGGGCGCTTGCTGGGCCTTCATCGGCGAGAAATTCTGGTTCGCGGTCTTCGGGCTCTACCCGTACGAGGAGCGCTGGCGGCCGGCGACGATGCTGTCGCTGTTCGCCGCCATGGTCGCCATCTCGCTGTTCCGGCGCTTCTGGTCGAAGAAACTCGTCTGGGGCTGGGTCGCCGCTTCGGCGCTGATGTTCGCGCTGATGGACGGCACGGTCCTCGGCGTCGAGATCTTCGGCGAACACGTGCCCACGCGGCTGTGGGGCGGGCTGACCGTCACCGTGTTCATCGCGGTGTTCGGTCTGGCCACCGGCTATCCGCTCGCGATCCTGCTCGCGCTCGGGCGGCGCAGCGACATGCCGGTGGTCAAATGGTTCTGCATCGCCGTCATCGAATGCGTGCGCGGCGTGCCCTTGGTCACCATCATCTTCATGGCGGCGATCATGTTGCCGCTGTTCATGCCCGCGGGCATGACGATCGACCGGCTGTTCCGCATCCAATTCGCCTACACGATCTTCTCGGCGGCGTATCTGGCCGAGGTGGTGCGCGGCGGGCTGCAGGGTCTGGGCCGCGGCCAGTATGAGGCGGCCGAATCGCTCGGCCTCAACTACGCCCAGAAAATGCGCCTGGTGATCCTGCCCCAGGCGCTGAAGATGACGATTCCCGCGCAGGTCAACACCTTCATCGGGCTGTTCAAGGACACGACGCTGGTGGTGATCGTGGGGATTTTCGACTTCTTCACGACGCTGCGCGCGGCGCTGGGCGATCCCAATTGGATGGGCTTTCCCAACGAGGCCTATGTGTTCGCGGCCTTCGTCTATTTCGTGCTGTGCTTCGGCATGTCGAAATACAGCCAGCGCCTGGAGCGCGTGCTGAGCCCGGAAACCAGGCGCTGAGCGGGCATTTGCGCGGGGGCCCGTTCCAGGCTATTTAAGCGTCCGCGTGCGCCCGTAGCTCAGTTGGATAGAGCGTCAGCCTCCGGAGCTGAAGGTCGTGAGTTCGAGTCTCGCCGGGCGCGCCATTTCCCTACGATGAAGCGTACCGCCGCAAGCGCGCGAGCAGCCACGCCGCGATCGCCATGTTGGCGGCGTTCCAGGCGAGGCCGTTGACCAGGGCCGCCGTGTACGAGCCCGTCCAGTCGTAAAGCGCCCCCGCCAGCCAGCCGCCCAGCGCCATGCCCGCGATCGTGGACGAGATCGCGAAGCTGACGCGCAGCGCCGCGTCGCGCGCCGGGAACAGCTCGCGCACGATCCCGGCATAGCTCGGCACGATGCCGCCTTGCGCCAAACCGAACACGGCGGACACGACGTACAGCGAGACCAACCCGTCGAACGGCAGATAGAGGGCGAGCGTCAGCGCTTGCAGCGTCGAGCCCAGCAGCAAGGTCGGCAAGGCGCCGATCCGATCCATCACCGCGCCGAAAATCAGGCGGCTCGCCACGCCGCAGCCGAGCATGAGGGCGAGCATCTCCGCCCCGCGCGCGGGCCCGTAGCCCAGATCCGCGCAATAGGCGACCAGATGGACTTGCGGCATCGCCATCGCCACGCAGCAGGACAGCCCGGCGAAGGCCAGCACCGCTTGCAGCACGTTCGGCGCCAAGCCGATGCGCTTGCGCGTGTCGCCCAGGCTCGTCGAGGCGGGCGTCGGCGCCGGGATCGACGGCCGCCGGCGCAATAGGAAGGCGAGCGGCAGCATCGTCGTCAGGCAGAAGATGCCGATCCCGATATGGGTCCGGCGCCATCCGAATTCCGCGATGAAGTGTTCGACGATCGGGGGCCAGATCGCGCCCGCCAAGTAACTGCCCGCCGCGGCGAAGGAGATGGCCAGGCCGCGATGCTTGTCGAACCACAGCGACACGTCCGCCACCAAGGGGGCGAAGCTCGCCGCCCCGCCGACCCCGATCGCCACGCCGCACAGGATCGCGAAGACGAGCAGGCCGGGTGCAAAGGCCGTGGCGATGTAACCGAGGCCCATCAGCACGGCGCCCCCGGCCAAAGGCGGCAGGATTCCGAAGCGATCGGCCGCGCGGCCGGCGGCGACGCCGCCGATCATGATGCCGATCGTGGCGA
>JAMNXK010000532.1 GCA_023653245.1 Tagaea sp. | reverse complement strand
CCGTGCTCGACGGGCTGATGGCGGGCGAGGCCGAGATCTACCGCCGGCGCGCGCTCACGCCGTGCCTCAACGATCTTGGCCAGATCGCCGAGTGGGCGAGTGCCGCCCGGCGCGCGGGCGACGAACTTTCCGCCGTTCTGCATTTCGACACCGGGATGTCGCGTCTGGGCCTGTCGCCGGCCGAGGCGGAGACGCTGCTGGCGGATCGCGCCCGCCTCGACGGCATCGATCTCGTCTACACGATGAGCCATCTCGTTTCGTCCGAAGCGCCGGACGATCCGATCAACGAGATTCAGCGCGCCGCCTTCGGCAAATGGCGCGCGGCGTTCCCGGGCGTCAAAGCGAGTTTCGCCAATTCCTCCGGGATTTTTCTCGGCCCCGCCTATCGCTTCGATCTGGCACGGCCCGGCTGCGCGCTGTACGGCATCAACCCGACCCCCGGCGAACCCAACCCGATGCGCGCCGTGGCCAAGCTCGAAGCGCGAATTCTGCAGCTCCGGGAGATTGAACCCCACCAAGGCGTCGGCTACGGTTCGACTTGGCGGGCGACTCGCCGCACGAAAGTGGCGACGGTCGCTTGCGGTTACGCCGACGGTTGGCTGCGCACCTTGTCCGGCAAGGGAACGGCTTGGCTGGACGGCAAACCCCTTCCCTATCTCGGACGCGTCTCCATGGATTTGATCACCCTCGACGCGAGCGACGCCCCCGCGGCCGTGCCGGGCCGGATGGTCGAGCTCATGGGCCCGTCTTTGCCCGTCGATGCGCTCGCCGAAACGGCGGGCACGATCGGCTACGAAATCCTCGTGCGCCTGGGCGCGCGCTTCGCGCGGACCTATATCGAGCCATGAACCCGCTCGCTACGCTCGGCCGCGCCACGCTGGCCTTTTTCGCGCGCATCGGCGCGGTCGCGATCTTCACGATCCGCGCGACCTCGCATTGCTTCCGCCCGCCTTTCTACGCGCGCCATATCGGCCGGCAGATGCTCGATATCGGGTATTTCTCGCTGCCGGTCGTGGGCATGACGGCTTTGTTCACCGGCATGGTGCTCGCCTTGCAAAGCTACACGGGCTTCGCGCGCTTCTCGGCCGAAGGCGCGGTGGCGACCGTGGTCGTGCTGTCGATGACCCGCGAGCTCGGGCCGGTGATCGCGGGATTGATGGTCGCGGGCCGCATCGGCGCCTCGATGGCCGCGGAAATCGGCACGATGCGCGTGACCGAGCAGATCGACGCGCTGCACACCTTGTCCACCAACCCGATGAAGTATCTCGTCGCACCCCGCCTGATCGCGGGCACCACCATGCTGCCGCTGCTGGTGCTGGTGGCCGACATTATCGGCGTGTTCGGCGGCTACGTGGTGGGCGTGTACAAGCTCGACTTCAACGCGGCGACTTATCTCAAGCAGACTTTCGATTTTCTCGAGTTCATGGACGTGTTCTCCGGCCTGGTGAAGGCGGCCGCCTTCGGGTTCCTGATCTCGCTGATGGGCTGCTATCACGGCTACAATTCGGACGGCGGCGCGCAAGGCGTCGGCCGTGCGACGACCAACGCGGTCGTCTCCGCCTCGATCCTGATCCTGGTGTTCAACTACGCGATCACCGAACTCTTCTTCGCGGGGCGCTGAGATGACCACGCCGAAGATTTCCATCCGCGGTTTGAAGAAGCGCTTCGGTCCGAAGATCGTGCTCGACGGGCTCGACCTCGATATCGGCGCGGCGGAATCCGTCGTGGTGATCGGCGGCTCGGGCACGGGCAAGTCGGTGCTGCTGAAATGCATCCTGGGTCTGCTCGATCCCGAGGAAGGCTCGATCAAGATCGACGGCCAGGAGGTCGTCGGGCTGTCCACGCGCGAGCGCGAAGCGGCCAACGCGAAGTTCGGCATGCTGTTCCAATCGGCCGCGTTGTTCGACTCACTGTCGGTCTGGGAGAACGTCGCCTTCGGCCTGATGGCGGCGCAAAAGAAGTCCAAGGCCGAAGCCAAGGCGATCGCGATCGAGAAACTCGCCCAGGTCGGCTTGCCGCCGCAAACCGGCGATCTGACGCCGGCCGAATTGTCCGGCGGCATGAAGAAGCGCGTGGGCTTGGCGCGCGCCATCGCCACCCAGCCCGAGATCATCTTCTTCGACGAGCCGACGACCGGCCTCGATCCGATCATGTCCGACGTGATCAACGATCTGATCGTCGATTGCGTGAAGCGCGTGGGCGCCACGGCGCTGTCGATCACCCACGACATGGCGAGCTGCCGCAAGATCGCCAACCGCGTGGCGATGCTCTATCAGGGCAAGATCATCTGGGACGGACCGGTCGCCCATCTCGAGCGCTCGGGCAATCCTTACGTCGATCAATTCATCCACGGCCGCGCCGAAGGCCCGATCCGCATGCAAATCCCCGTGTGATGGCCAAAGCGTCCTCGCATTATGTCTGCCAGGAATGCGGCGCCGTTTCGGCGCGCTGGGCGGGCAAGTGCGAGGCGTGCAACGCCTGGAACACGATCGTCGAGGAAGCCGCCCCCGAGACCGCGCCCAAAGGCGTGTCGGCCAAAGGCGGGCGCAAGATCGCCTTCGTCGGGCTTTCGGGCCAAAGCGACAAGGCGCCGCGCCGCACCACGGGCATCGCCGAGTTCGACCGCGTGCTCGGCGGCGGGCTGGTCAAAGGCTCGGCGGTGCTGGTCGGCGGCGATCCGGGGATCGGGAAATCGACCGTGCTGCTGCAAGCGGCGGCGGCGCTGTCGAAGACCGCGCGGGTGGTCTATGTGTCGGGCGAAGAAGCGATCGACCAAATCCGCATGCGCGCCACGCGGCTGGGCCTCGCGCAAGCCGAGGTCTCGCTCGCCTCGGCCACGAATGTGCGCGACATCCTGTCTTCGCTCGACGGGCCCGACGCGCCTGATCTTGCGATCATCGATTCGATCCAGACCATGTATGTCGACCAGCTCGACAGCGCGCCGGGCACGGTCGCCCAAGTGCGCTCCTCGGCGGCCGAGCTCATCCGGCTGGCCAAGCGCCGGGGCACGGCCGTGATCCTGGTCGGCCACGTCACCAAGGAAGGCACGATCGCGGG
>JAMNXK010000531.1 GCA_023653245.1 Tagaea sp. | reverse complement strand
TACCCGCGCGTCGCCGCGCCGCGATTGGCGCGTTCGAAGTTGCGCAGGATGACGTTGCCGCGCTCGACCGCGCGGTCCAACGCCTGCTTGGCCGTCTGCTGGCCTTGCAGGGCGCGCTCCAGCTCTTCTTGGATCACGACCCGGATTTCCGGCATGTTGCCCAGACGCAGACCCATCGAGTTTTGGGTGGTCGGCGTGCGCAGCATCTGACGGACCGGCACGTCCGCACCGGGGTTCTGCTGGTAGAAGTTCGTGCGCTGCACCGCTTCGAACCCGGCCGTGGTGATCGGCAGGAAGCCCGTGTCGGTGTGCCACTTGGCGACGACTTCCGTGCGGCCGATATAGCGGAAGAACTCGGCCACGCCGCGGAATTCCTCGCGCGTGCGGCCGGGCTTCTGCATGACCCAGAACGACGCGCCGCCGATGATCGAGTTCTTCGGCTCGCGGATATGGTCGTCGTAGAAGGGCAGGAAGCCCGCGCCGAGATTGGCCACACCGCCGGGCAGTTCGCGCAACAGGCGCGCGCGCAAGCCCGACGAAGCGTGGATCATCGAGCACTCGCCCGAGGCCATCAGCGCGTCGGCGGCACCGTCGCGGCCGCCGTAGCGGAACGTGCCTTCGCGCTGCATGTCCATCAGCGTCTGGACGTGCTTGACGTGCAGCGGCGAGTTGATCTGCAGCTGCGTGTCCATGCCGCCCAGACCGTTGGACTTGGTGGCCAGCGGCACGTCGTGGATGGCCGAGAACTGCTCGAACTGCGTCCAGGTCGGCCAAGCGGTGGTCAGCGGGCAGTTCAGGCCCGCGGCGCGCAGACGCTGGGCGAACTGGCGCGTCTCCGCCCAGGTGCGCGGCGGCTGCTCGGGGTTCAGCCCGGCGCGGCGGAAATGATCCTTGTTCCAGAACAGGATCGAGGTCGACGAATTGAACGGCATCGACATCATCACGCCGTTGGGCAGGCTGTAATAGCCGCGCACCGAGGCGATGTAGTCGTTCGGATTGAAAGCCATGCCGGCTTCGGCCATGAGGTCTTGCACCGGCACGATGGCGCCGCGCGCGGCCATCATCGTGGCCGTACCCACTTCGAACATCTGCACGATGTGAGGCGCATTCCCGGCACGATACGCCGCGATCGCCGCGACCATCGTTTCGGGATAGGCGCCGCGGAACGTGGCGTTCACCTGATAGCGGGTCTGGCTGGCGTTGAAATCGGCCGCGATCTGCTCGAGCAGGCCGCCGAGCGGCTGCGTGAGACCGTGCCAGAAATCGATCTGGATGCGTTGCTGGGCCGAAGCGGCCGAAGCGGTCGCGACGAGGGCGAGGCCGGCGGCGGCGGACAGCAGGTGACGACGGGAAATCATATGTGGTCCCTCTCCTGTTTGGGGCGGGTCGTTGGGGGGTCGCCCGCCTGCTTTAGGCGCCGCGAATGTCCAATAGGGGACGGTTCGATGACGCTTTTGTGACTAACCTTTAGCACGGCCTTTCGAGCCGCCCAAGGGCTTCGAGTCGCTGCGGACCCGCGCCACGGCCGCCCGCCAGCCGGCATACAAGACGTCGCGCTTGGACCGGTCGGTCGAGGGCTGGAACAGCCGCGCCGAGCGCCGGCGCTTGGCGACGTCGTCGAGCGTCTTGAACGCGCCCGCCCCCAGCCCGGCCAAGGCGGCCGCACCCCAGGCCGTGGTCTCGGTGACCGCCGGCCGGTCGACGCGCAAGGCGAGCTGGTCGGCCAAAAACTGCATGACCCAGGCATTGACCGCCATGCCGCCATCGACCCGGATTTCGGCCAGCTTGGTCTTGGCGCCCATATCGGCGGTCATCGCGGCCATCAGATCGCGGGTCTGGAAGACGGTGCTTTCGAGCCCGGCGCGCACGATATGGGCCAGCGACGAATCGCGCGTGAGGCCGAGAATGGCGCCGCGCGCGTCGGGGTCCCACCACGGCGCGCCGAGCCCGGTGAACGCCGGCACCAAGTGAACGCCGCCGGTGTCGGGCACGGATTTGGCGACCGCCTCGCTGTCGGCGGCGTGCTTGATCGCCTTCAGCCCGTCGCGCAGCCATTGCACGACCGCGCCCGACACGAAGACCGAGCCTTCGATCGCGTAAGCGGGCTTGCCGCCGATGCGATACGCCACCGTCGCCAGCAGGCGATTCTTCGAGCGCACGAAATTCTTGCCCGTGTTGGCGAGCACGAAGCAGCCGGTGCCATAGGTCGCCTTGATCATGCCGGGCTTGAAACAAGCCTGGCCGAACGCGGCGGCCTGCTGGTCGCCGGCGATCCCGCGGATCGGAATGGCGCCGCCGAACAAGGCGGGCTCGGTCGCGCCGTAATCGGCCGCGCAATCGCGCACGTCGGGCAGCAGCGAGGCGGGAATGTCGAACGCCTTGAGCAGTGTGGCGTCCCATTTCTGCTTGCCGATGTCGAAGATCATGGTGCGCGAGGCGTTGGTCGCGTCGGTCGCGTGGACCTTGCCGCCGGTGAGCCGCCACAACAAGAACGTGTCGATCGTGCCGAACGCCAATTCGCCCTTCTTGGCGGCGGCGCGCGCACCTTTCACGTTGTCGAGCAGCCAGGCGATTTTCGAGCCCGAGAAATAGGCGTCGAACAGCAGCCCCGTGCGCTTGCCCAACTCGGCGTCGCCGATCTTGGCCTTCATCTTGCGGCACCATTCGGCCGTGCGCCGATCCTGCCAGACGATCGCCTTGTGGATGGGGGCACCCGTCTTGCGATCCCAGATCACGGTGGTCTCGCGCTGATTGGTGATGCCGATCGCCACGATCTGCGCGGCTTGCGCGCGCGCGGCTTCCAACGCCCGGCGCACGACGCTCAGCGTCGCTTCCCAGATTTCCTCGGGGTCGTGCTCGACCCAGCCCGGCTGCGGATAATACTGCTTGAGCTCGATCTGGGCGGTCGCGACGGCCGCCCCTTCGAGGTCGAACAGCATCGCGCGCGTGGAGGTCGTGCCCTGGTCGAGGGCGAGAAGATACGGCGTCATGGGCTCTCCCGGATTTTCCGGAAGGGTCGCGCGCCCATCCTCAATCGTCAAGCTTGCGCCAATCGACCT
>JAMNXK010000530.1 GCA_023653245.1 Tagaea sp. | reverse complement strand
TTCCTTCTTGCGCATGGCTAAGCTCGCCGAGCCCTTGATGCGCGACGGCGGCACGCTGCTGACCGTCAGCTTCTACGGTGCCGAGAAAGCCGTGGCGAACTACAACCTGATGGGACCGGTGAAGGCCGCACTGGAAGCCAGCGTGCGCGCGACGGCCGCCGAGCTCGGGCCCAAGAACATCCGCGCGCACGCGATCTCGCCGGGCCCGCTGCTGACGCGCGCGGCCTCGGGCATCGACCGCTTCGACGAATTGGTCGAGCGCGCCAAGGCCAACAGCCCGGGCCGCCGTCTGGTGACGATCGAGGAGATCGGCGCGCTGGCCGCGTTCCTGGCGTCGGACGCCGCCGCCGGCATGACCGGCGGCGTGCACTATGTCGACGCCGGGTATAACGTCGTCGGGTGAGCGATCTCGTCGTCGAAAACGGAATCTTGCGCGTGAGCGCGTTGACGACGCGCTGCGCCGTGGGTCGCGCGGGAATCGTCGCGGCCGAGGCCAAGCGCGAAGGCGATGGCGCCACGCCCGCCGGGCGCTTCGTCTTGCGCGACGGATTCTTCCGCGCCGATCGGGCGACGGCGGTGTCGCCTTTGCCGTTCCGCGCCATCGCCCCCGACATGTGGTGGGACGACGATCCCGCCTCGCCCGCCTACAACACGCTGCGCTTCCAAGCGCCGCCCGCGCATCCCGAGCGTCTGTGGCGCGACGACGGCGTCTACGACTGGATCGTGCCGCTGGGCTGGAACGATTCTCCGCCGGTGCCGGGCTTGGGCTCGGCGATTTTCCTGCATGTGGCGCGACCCGAATTCGCGCCGACCGCCGGCTGCGTGGCCGTCGCGCGCGAAGATTGGCCGCGTTTGCTGCCCTATTTGACCCCGGAAACGCACATCGACATCCGGTGCGAGTGAGTTCTAAAGTCGGCTCCCAAGACCAACTCGATGGGAGAGACCGCCATGCGCACGACCCTCGCCGCCGCTTTGCTCGCCGCCACCGCGCTCGCCGGCGCCGCGTTCGCCCAAATGCCGCAGATGCCGCAGATTCAAATTCCCGCCACGCCGCAAGTGCCGGTCGTGCCGCCGGGTACGATTCCGGGCACGGCGGCACCGGCGGCCACGCAAGCCCCCACGCCGGTCGCGCGCGCGGGCGGCCAGTTCATCGACCGCGAAGGCCGCACCATCGGCTCGGTCACGATGGTCGAAGCGCCGCGCGGCATCCTGATCAACATCACGATCAACCAAGGCGGCCTGACGGCCGGCCGCAAGGGCATCCATATCCATTCTGTCGGCACGTGCGACGACCGCACGCAAGGCTTCGTCGCCTCGGGCGGGCATCTGGGCGCGCCCGGGCTGCCGCACGGGCTGCTCAACCCGACCGGCGATTACGGCGATCTGCCCAATCTGATCGTGCGCGCGGATGGCGGCGTCGAGGTCGAAATGTTCACCACGCTGGCGTCGCTGACCGGCGCTTCGGGACGCGGCACGATCCTGGACAATGACGGCGGTGCTTTGGTCGTCCACCAGAACCCCGACGACCATTTCAGCCAGCCGATCGGCGGCGCGGGTCCGCGCATCGCGTGCGCGGTGGTCCGCCGCCAGTAGCTTCAGACGCGCACGGCCGCGCGGCGGAAGTCGCGCGGGCCGACGCCGGTCATGCGCTTGACGTAGCGCGCGAAGCGTTCGGGCGTGCCGTAGCCGAGTTCGCGCGCGATCCGCGTGACGGGCTTGGACGATCGCGTCAACGCGTCGATCGCCGATTCGACCGCGTGGGCGTCGATATACATCTGCGGCGTCAGGCCCGTGCATTCGCGGAAGAGCTGGAAGAAGCGCGAACGCGACAGTTCGGACGCGACCAGCATGGCCTCGACCGTCGCGGCACCGGCCGCACCGGCGGCGACCTGGATCGCCCGCCGAATCCGATAGTCGAAGGCCGGACCGCCCGGCGGCGCGCATTGCGCGTGGGCGTCGAGCACGCCGCCGGCGAATTCGGCGGCGGCCGCGTCGATCGCGCCGTCCGCACTCGCCGGATCGTCGAGCAACGCCGCCAAGCGTTCGGCACGACCGCGCAAGGCCGCCGCCAAAGGCGCGCGCACGGCGCCGAACGGGCGCGCCGGAACGACACCGCGCTTGACGGCGACGCGCTCGGCGACGAAGTCGGGGGCGATCAGCAAGCCCAAGACCGGCCCACCGCCGGCCAAGGCGCGGTGCTCGGTCATCGGATTGACGAGCAGGATGTGCTCCGGATCGGCCTCATACTCGGCGTCGGCGACGCGATAGCGCCGCGCCGGCGGGGCCAAAACGACCGCCGCGGCGGCCTGCAAATGCGCGTGCGCTTCTTCCGGACCGGTGGCGCCGGTCAGCACCACCCGAAAGCGCGGAAGAACGACGATCCGTGTCCCGTGCAACATTGTTCGAAAACTGGCCACAAAGGGAAGAAACGAGTCACGGACTTAATCTGCGGTCATAGAATCCGTAACGCAAAAAATACGGCGGCGTGAAAAATTTCGGATTGGATATGGCTTGTGACATCGGTTCCGCGCAATCGCACAAGGAACCGCGCGTCAACCGCCGCGCAGCGCCTTGCGATAGGCGCGCGGGGTGATGCCGATTTCACGGCGTACGAAGCGCGTGAACCCGTCGGGATTGGCGAAGCCGAGCGCGGCGGCGAGTTTGCCGATCTGCGTTTTGCCCGCGCCGAGCGCGTCGAGCACGGTTTCGAGCATCAGCGCGTCGAGATATTCCTGCGGCGCCATGCCGAGGCACTCGCCGAACAATTCGAAAAACCGCGAGCGCGACAGCCGCGAGGCCGCAAGCATGTCGTCGATTGCCACCCGTCGCCCCGGCCGCGCGGCGGCAAACTCCATCGCGCGCCGGATCCGATAGTCGAGCGCACGCATGGGAATTGGCACATCCGCCGCGGCATAGGTATCGATCAACAAAGCCGCCAACTCAGCAGATGCCGCTTCGAAAGCATGCGGCGCCAGCGCGTCCGCGACCTGGGCGAACGCCCTGCGCAAATCGCCCCCCAACGGCGCCACCACGCGCGCGAAAGGCCGCTGCGGATCGAATCAG
>JAMNXK010000529.1 GCA_023653245.1 Tagaea sp. | reverse complement strand
GATCCGGCGCTGGGCCGCCGTGCTGGCCCGCGCGCCGGATGCGCGGCTGCTGGTGAAGATCCCCGAGCGCTTCGACGCCGCCGAGGAAGCGCGCATGCGCGAGGATTGGGCCGCGCTCGGGCTCGACGTGGCGCGCGTCGAGTTGCGCGGCCATGCCGAGGGCGGCGGCTATTGGGCCGCCTTCGCCGAGGCCGATCTGCTGCTCGATTGCGTGCCCTTCAACGGCGGGCGCACCACGACCTGCGGGGCGTGGATGGGCGTTCCCACGGTCACGCAGGAGGGAAGGCCGATCTACGGCCGCCTCGGCACATGCGTGATGTCGCGCCTGGGCCTGCCCGAGTTCGCCGCCGAGGACGAGGCGGGTTATGTGGCACTGGCGGTCGCACTGGCGCGGGACCCGGCGCGCTTGGACGCGATCCGCGCCACAATGCGCGATCGCTTCGCGGCGTCCACGCTGATCGGCAGCGAACGCCATGTGCGCGAGCTCGAAGCGGTCTACCGCGAGCTGTGGCGCGGATGGTGTCTCAGTCCTTCGGGCGCAGATCGATGACGCGCTTGGCCTTGCCGATCGAGCGCGCGACCTGGCCGACCCCGGCGAGCGTCACCCCGGCGGTGACGCCGATATAGGCCTTCACGGCCTGGGCGAGGGCGGCGGACGCCGCGTCGAGCGCGGCGCGGTCGCCGGCGCGTTCGGGCTTGGGCTCGACCACGATGTCGAGCGTGTCGAGCCGCCCGTCGCGGCGCAGCTCCAGCACGTAATGCGGCGAGAGCGCGGCCTGCTTCAGGATCAATTCTTCGATCTGCGTCGGGAACACGTTCACGCCGCGCACGATCATCATGTCGTCCGAGCGGCCGGTGATGCGGCCCATGCGGCGCATCGCGCGCGCCGTGCCGGGCAGCAGCTCGGTCAGGTCGCGCGTCCGGTAGCGGATCACCGGCAGCGCTTCCTTGGTGAGCGTCGTGAACACCAGCTCGCCTTTCTGACCGTCCGGCATCGGCTTCGTCGTGACCGGATCGACGATCTCGGGCAGGAAATGATCCTCCCACACCGTGGGCCCATCCTTGGTCTCGATGCATTCGTTGGCCACGCCCGGGCCCATCACTTCGGACAGGCCGTAGATGTCGACCGCGTCGAGGGCGAAACGCGCCTCGATCTCCTTGCGCATCTGGTCGGTCCACGGCTCCGCACCGTGGATTCCGACCAGCAGCGAGGATTTGCGCGGATCGTGGCCTTGCTTTTCGAATTCGTCGGCGATGGCCAGCATGTAGCTGGGCGTCACCATGATCAGCTGCGGTTTGAAATCGAGGATCAGCTGGACCTGCTTCTCGGTCTGGCCGCCGGACATCGGGATCACCGTGCAGCCCAGCGCTTCGCCGCCGTAATGCGCACCCAAGCCCCCGGTGAACAATCCGTAGCCATAGGCGACGTGCAGGAGATCGCCCGGCAAGCCGCCGGCGGCACGGATCGAGCGCGCCACCAGCTTCGCCCAATCGTCGATATCCTTGCGCGTGTAGCCCACGACGGTGGGCTTGCCCGTGGTGCCGGACGAGGCGTGCACGCGCACGCATTTCTCGCGCGGCACGGCGAACATGCCGAAGGGATAGGCGTCGCGCAGATCGGCCTTGGTGGTGAACGGGAACTTGGCGATGTCGTCGAGGCGCTTGAAGTCGGAGGGATGCACGCCCGCTTCGTCGAACTTCTTCTTGTAGAGCGGCACGTTCTTGTAGGCGTGCGCGAGCGTCCATTTGAGGCGCTTGGTCTGCAACGCCGCGATCTCGTCGCGGCTGGCGATTTCGATCGGATCGAGCAGCTTGCGCGGGCAGCCGTCGCGCAGCTGCTTTCCGCCGGCGGGGCGCGGTCCGCGCTTGGTGAGCTTGAACGGTTTCTTCGCCTTGGCCGCCATGGTCACACCTTCTCGAGCGCCAGCGCGATCCCTTGGCCCACGCCGATGCACATCGTGGCCAGCGCGCGCTTCGCACCGCGTTCGTGGAGTTCGAACATGGCGCTGAGCGCCAGCCGCGCGCCCGACGCGCCCAATGGATGGCCGAGTGCGATCGCGCCGCCATTGGGGTTCACGTGACTCGAATCGTCCGCCAAGCCCAATTCGCGCAACACCGGCAGCGCTTGCGCGGCGAAGGCCTCGTTGAGCTCGATCACGTCGAGATCGGCGATCGTCCAGCCCAGCCGCGCGAGCAGCTTCTTGGTCGCCGGCGCCGGGCCCATGCCCATGATGCGCGGCGGCACGCCCGCACTCGCCGCCCCGATCACGCGCGCCTTGGGTGCCAGGCCGTAGCGCTTTACGGCGGCCGTGGAGGCGAGCAGCAAGGCGGCGGCGCCGTCGTTCACGCCCGAGGCGTTGCCCGCCGTGACCGTGCCCGAGCCGTCGGGCTTCACGAAGGCTTTGAGCTTGGCGAGCGATTCCAGCGAGGTCTCGCGCGGATGCTCGTCCTTCTCGACGCGGAGGGTTTCCTTGCCCTTGCGGGTCTCGACCGCGACGATTTCTTTGGCGAGGCGGCCCGAGCCTTGCGCCTTGATCGCGCGCATCTGGCTGCGCAAGGCGAAGGCGTCCTGGTCCGCGCGGCTCACTTGGTAGTCGGCGGCGACGTTTTCGGCCGTCTCGGGCATGGAATCGATGCCGTGCGCCTTCTTCATCAGGGGATTGACGAAGCGCCAGCCGATCGTCGTGTCGTAGACCGAGGCGTCGCGCGAAAACGCCGTATCGGCCTTGCCCATCACGAAGGGCGCGCGGCTCATGCTCTCCACGCCGCCGGCGATCATCAGATCGGCTTCGCCCGTCTTGATCGCCCGTGCCGCGATCGACAGCGCGTCGAGCCCCGAGCCGCAGAGCCGATTGACCGTCGTGCCGGGCACGGACACCGGCAGCCCCGCCAGCAACGCCGCCATGCGCGCGACGTTGCGGTTGTCCTCGCCCGCCTGGTTGGCGCAGCCATAGATCACGTCGTCGATCGCACCCCAATCGAGGCCCGCATGCCGGCGCACGAGCTCGCGGATCGGGAGTGCGGCGAGATCGTCGGTGCGCACGCCCGACAGCGCGCCCGCGTAG
>JAMNXK010000528.1 GCA_023653245.1 Tagaea sp. | reverse complement strand
TTCTACGGCGTGGCGCTGACCCTCGCCGGCCTCAATTACGGGCTGCTGGTCGGGATGCTGACCGGGTTGCTGTCGTTCGTGCCTTATGTCGGGATCGCGGTCGGCATGGCCACGGGCATGGCGATCGCGGTCTTTCAATTCCCCGAATGGTGGAACGTGGGCATCGTGCTCGCGGTGTTCGTGGGCGGCCAGCTTCTGGAGGGCAGCATCGTCACGCCCAAGCTGGTCGGCGACCGCGTCGGCCTGCATCCGGTGTGGATGATCCTGGCCATCCTGGCGGGCGCTTCGCTATTCGGCTTCGCGGGCGTGATCCTGGCCGTCCCGGCGGCCGCGGCGATCGGCGTGCTGCTGCGCTTCGCGCTCAAGCGCTATCTCGCCTCGTCGCTGTATCTTGGACGCGAGCGATGAACGCCCGCCAGCTCGCGTTGGCATGGCCGCATCGGCCGGCTTTCGCGCGCGAGGATTTCCTGGTCGCCCCGGCGAACGAGGCGGCCGTTGCATGGCTGGACTCGTGGCCCGACTGGCCGTCCTACGGGCTGGTCGTGCACGGGGCCGAAGGCAGCGGCAAGACGCATCTGGCCCAAGCCTGGCGCGCGCGCTCGGGCGCGCAGGATCTTTCCGAGGCGCTGACGGGCCGCGCCTGGGTTCTCGAAGACGCCGATCGGCATGCCCCCGGCGAGACCGACTTCTTCCATCTGCTCAACCGCGTGGCCGAAGCGCGCGGGCACTTGCTGATCACCGCGCGCGTGCCGCCCGCGCGCTGGAGCGTGCGATTGCCCGATCTCGCCTCGCGCCTGAAGGCGTTGCCGGCGGTCGCTTTGGGCGCCCCGGACGACGCGCTGATCGAGGCGGTGCTGGTCAAGCACTTCGCCGACCGGCAGCTGCGGGTCGGCCCGGAGACGGTGCGCTACGTGGCGCGGCGCCTGGAACGCTCGCTCGCGCAAGTCGCCAAAGTGAGTGCCGCGCTCGACATGGCGGCGCTGGCCGAGGGCCGCGCCGTATCGGTTCCCCTTGCGCGGCACGTGCTGGCCGCGCAAGGTTTCGACGTATCCCGGGAGGAATGACGATGGATTTGGGTTTGAAGGGCCGCAAGGCGATCGTGTGCGCGGGCTCCAAGGGCTTGGGCAAAGGCTGCGCGCAAGCGCTGGCGGCCGAGGGCGTCGAGCTGGTGGTCAACGCGCGCGGGGCCGAGGCGCTCGAAGCCACGGCGGCCGAGCTGCGCGCCGCCTATGGCGTGAAGGTCACCGCGATCGCCGCCGACGTGACGACCGGCGAGGGCCGCGCCAAGCTGCTCGCCGCCTGTCCCGATCCGGATATCCTGATCAACAACGCCGGCGGCCCGCCGCCTGGCGATTTCCGCGACTGGGACGAGGCGGCCTGGCACAAGGCGCTGGACGCCAACATGATCGCGCCGATCATGCTGATCAAAGCGACGATCGACGGCATGATCGGCCGGAAATTCGGGCGGATCGTGAACATCACGTCGGCGGCGGTGAAGCTGCCGATCCCTCAGCTCGGCCTTTCGAACGGCGCGCGCACCGGGCTGACGGGCTTCATCGGCGGGCTGTCGCGCCAAGTCGCCAAGCACAACGTGACGATCAACGCGCTGCTGCCGGGCCCGTTCGAGACCGACCGGCTCAAATCCACCTTCGCCGCGGCGGCGAAAGCCAGCGGCCAGCCGATCGACCAGCTGCGCGAGGCGCGGCGCAAAGCCAACCCCGCCGAACGCTTCGGCACCGCCGAAGAATTCGGCGCCGCGTGCGCGTTTTTGTGCTCGGCACAGGCCGGATTCATCGTCGGACAGAATTTGGTCCTCGATGGTGGCGCCTATCCGGGGACGCTGTAGCTCATACCCAGCATTCATGATCCAGCGTATCCATATGCAAAAGAACATATAATCGAATGTTCTTATGGCTGTCACTAAACGGTCACCGAATGCGACTTGCCGGTCCAAATCCCGCTCCCTAAGGTCCCTGGCGTCGGGGAACGAGGGTGCGCGCGCGTGTCGAGCGGAACGGGAAAAAGCGGCACGGAAATCGAGCTCAAACTCGCCATGCCGGCGGAGGCGTTTAGCACGCTGGCGCGCGATCCGAAGCTGCTGGCGCTGGTGGGCACCGCACCCGGTTCGCGCAAGCGCTACGTCACCACCTATTTCGACACGCCCGACCGGCGCTTGGCCGAGGCCCAACTGGCCTTGCGCGTGCGCCGCGACGGCCGCCGGCGCATCCAGACGGTCAAGACCGCCGCCCAACCCGCGACCGCCGGGCTGGCGCGCGGCGAGTGGGAGCGCGAGATCGTCGGCGAAGCGCCGGTGATCGACGACGCGTGGCTGACCGAAATCGGCGACAAAACCGTCCGCAAGCTTCTGGCCAAGCCCAAGGTGCGCGGCCGATTGTCGGCGTTGTTCACAACGGATTTCCGCCGCCAGGCCTGGCGCGTGCGCTACGGCGTGTCGGACATCGAATTGGCGCTCGACAAGGGCGAGATCGCCGCCGGGCGCGGCACGTCGCCGATCGCCGAGGTCGAGCTCGAGCTCAAATCCGGCGATCCGACCGACCTTTATGGCTTGGCGCGGGAGATCGCCGGGATCGTGCCGGCGGTGGTGGAATCGCGCTCGAAGGCCGAACGCGGCTACGCGCTGCTGGCCAAGCGAACGAGCGAGCACCGCGCGGTGCGCGCCCGGCCTTTGGCGCTGCGCGCGGAAGCCAGCGTCGCCGACGCCTTCATGCAGATCGGCCGGGGCTGTTTCCGGCATTTGCGCGCCAACGAATCCCTGGTGCGCGGCAAGCCTTTCCTCGACGGCGTGCACCAACTGCGCGTGGCGCTGCGCCGGCTGCGCTCGGCGCTGACCGCGTTTCGCGACGTGCTGCCCGAAGACGAGCGCAAGCGCATGTCCGAGGAGCTGCGCTGGATCGCTTCGGCCTGCGGCCAGGCGCGCGACTGGGACGTCTTCCGCTCGGAATTGCTGAAACCGCTGACCGACCATATCGCCGACGATCCGGCCCTGGCCGGCGTGGCCGCCGCCGCCGAGCGCATGCGCAAGGCCGCCTATCGCGAAGTCACGGC
>JAMNXK010000527.1 GCA_023653245.1 Tagaea sp. | reverse complement strand
TTGCGCGGCACGTAGGCCTCGAACCAGCGCAACGCGCCGAGCAGGCGGTTGAAGGCCTGGGCCTGCTCGTCGAGCTCGACGATGCGGCTGGACGGCAAAGGGGACGCCTTGGCGAAATCGAGCTCCGCCAACGCTTGCGCGGCGGCCGCGAAGCGCCGCGTCGGCCGCGTGACGCGGCGCGCGAGGACCAAGGCGATCGCGATCGCGATCAGCATCACGCACAGCCCCGCGACGCCGGCGAGCACAGCGGTGCGTAGGTTCCCCGCGATGTCGTCGACGCGGAAATGCGCGCCGACGATCCACGGCGTGTCGCCGAACTCGGTGAGCTTGGCGTGCAAGAACAGATAGGGCGTTCCGTCCACCGGCACCGCGTGGGCCGTTTCGCTCGTGCGCAGCAACGGCGCGGCGCGGCGCCCGGACCAGATTTCCGCCAGCACAGGATCGCCGAGCTGGGCGAGGGTCGGCAGCGGATACTCGGGCGAAAGGTCGGGGAAGGGGCGCAGCAGCCGGCGATGGGCGAGCACCAGATCGTTGCCGTAAAGAATGAAGGGCGTGCCCGCGTATTCGCCTGCGACCGAACGCTCGACGATCGCCGAGAGCTGGCGCAACGGAACCACCGCGCCGAGCAGGCCGACATATTGGCCGTCGCGCCACACCGGATGGCGACGATTGACGATGGCGCCCTCGAGGCGTCGCGCGTACACGAGCTCGCCCCACCAGCCGGTTTGGCGCGACGCTCCTTCTTCGAGGGCGCGGCTTAGGTTGCGGTCCGTGTCGACGTCGAGGGAGAGGATTTCGGGCGCGTCGGCGCCGCGGTTGACGACGGTGGCGGGGCCTTTCGCCGGAACGAACACGACGCCGAAAATGTCGGGCGTGCCCGCCAACGCGCCGGTGAGCAGGTCCTTCAGCCGCTCGGCGTCGTACGCCGCGCCGCTCTTGCCCAACACTTCGGCGAGGAACGACAGCTGCGCCGAGGCGGGATCGAGTTGCTCGCGCACCTGGCTGGAAACCAGTTCGATCAGCAGATCGCCCTTCTCGCGGAACAGCGCCGAAGTCGCCGCTCCGCCGACGAAAACCTGGATGCTAAGGACGACCGCCAGCGCCACGCTGACCAGCCCGGCCATCGCCACCGACAACATCGTGGCGACGCCGAAGCGTATCCGATTCGACTCAAGCATCTGTTTCAAAAGGAAAAACCTGCGTTTGACAGAGCGTCTTCCATGACTATACTCCCGGCCCTTCGGATGCGCTTCCCCTGCCTGGCAAGGCGTAGCGCCCGTCCTCGGACGGGCCTCTACCGGGAGAATGCGCGTTCACTCTTTCCGGCGTCGCGTCATGGGGTTCGCCAGGCTCCGCGACGACGCCAGAGGATAAACGAGCATGTCCAAACGCCACGAGTCCAAATACAAGATCAATCGCCGCCTCGGCGAGAATCTTTGGGGCCGCGCCAAGAGCCCGGTCAACAAGCGCCAATACGGTCCCGGCCAGCACGGCCAGCGGCGCAAGAAGCCGACCGATTTCGGCATCCAGCTGATGGCCAAGCAGAAGCTGAAATTCTACTACGGCAACATCACAGAACGTCAGTTCCGCAAGATCTACACCGAAGCGATCCGCAAGAAGGGCGACACCTCGGAGAACCTGATCGGTCTCCTGGAGCGCCGTCTTGACGCGGTGGTGTACCGCCTCAAATTCGCGCCCACGGTGTTCGCCGCCCGCCAGCTGGTCAGCCATTGCCACGTGCTGCTCAACGGCAAGAAGGCCAACATCGCCTCGATGATGGTCGAAGAGGGCGACGAGATCGAGCTCAAGGCCAAGATGCGCGAGAACGTCCAGATCCTGGAAGCGACCGCCTCGCAGGAGCGCCAGGTCCCCGACTATCTCGAAGTCGTCGACCAGAAGGGCTTCAAGGGCAAGTTCGTGCGCACGCCCAAGCTCGCCGACGTGCCCTATCCGGTGAAGATGGAGCCGAACCTGGTCATCGAGTTCTACTCGCGCTGACCGTTTCGCGTTTACGAATCGGGAAAGGCCGGTCCCTCGGGGCCGGCCTTTTTTCGCGCCCGGAGTATTGTTTTAGGTTGCTATGTTCGTTTCTTAACAATTTTTTGATTCGACTCGCCGGCGGTCGCGGGTTTAGTCTTCCGACTCTTCAACCTTCGCGGAGGCCAAGCCCATGCCCGATCCGACACCTTCCGTCCAGCAGCAGGCGACCAGCCTTCTCGCCGGCATTCCGTTCGGCAACCTGATCGGCGGTCCCTTGACCGCGGCCATCCAGGCCCAGGGCCAAGCGGCGATGCAGACCGTGCAATTCATCCAGGCGGTCGGCTTCGTCCAGGGGACCGGACAATCGGGGAGCAACACGGTCGCGACCGTGACCTTCGTCTATTCGAAGGCGAATCCGTCCGGAACCGGCACGACGAACATGACGCTGACCGTGCCGCTGCTGACGATCGTGCCGATCCCGTTCATCCGCATTTCGAACATGACGATTTCGTTCACCGCCAACATCCAGGCGGATACGAGCTTCCAGCAATCGGACACCAGTACCTCGAATTTCACCTCGCAGGTGTCCGCGCACGGCGGCGGCTTCTGGTTCATCCCAAGGATCAATTTCAGCGCGTCCTACTCGAACTCCAACACGTCCAACACGACCAGCCAGTCCCAGTACAACGTCCAGTACCAGATGAACGTGACCGTGAACGCCGTGCAGGACGCGCTGCCGGGCGGGCTGCAGACGATCCTCAACACGCTGCTCAACGCCGTGACGGCCCAACCTTCCGGCGGCATCACGGGCGGAAACACGGGCGGCTGATCGCGTCGGCGGTCGGGTCCGGCGCCCGTCCTTCGGGACGGCGCCGGGCCGCCGCCACGTGAGGCGCCATGAGCGAAAGCACGCTCGGGAATTTCATGGGCGGCATCCTTGCCGCCATGGTGCGCGCGGACGCGCAAGCCGCGATCTCGACGCTCGAGTTCATCGAGCGGATCGGGTTCGAAGAGGGCGCGCGCGGCGAAGACGGCCAGATCCGGCGTCTCGGCCGGATGCGCATGGTCACGTTCGACTACATGCGCTC
>JAMNXK010000526.1 GCA_023653245.1 Tagaea sp. | reverse complement strand
CGCGTCCGAGCCCACCATGTGCACGCCGCGCACGCGGCCGGTCGCCGCTTCGACGACCAGCTTCATCATCGTTTTCTCGTCGCGGCCGGAGAGCGTGTGCTTCATCGGACGGAACGTGGCGCGGTAGATGTCCACGCCATCGACGCCGAAGAGCCGCTCGGCGGCTTCTTGGCTCAAACCGACCGTGCCGATCGGCGGCTGGCTGAACACGGCCGACGGAATGTCGCCATGGTCGGTCGGCGTGGGGTTCGAGTTGAACAGCGTTTCGGCCATGCCGCGCGCCTCGGCGATCGCCACGGGCGTGAGCTGCACGCGGTTGGTGACGTCGCCGACGGCGTAGATGCCCGGCACGGTCGTCTGCCGCCACTCGTCGACGGCGATGCCGCCCGCCTTGTCGATATGCACGCCGACGGTTTCGAGCCCGAGCCCGCCGGTGTTGGGCACGCGGCCCGTCGCGTACATGACCGCATCGACCACCAGCGTCTCGCCCGCTTCGGTCGTCAGGCGGAGTTCGTTCCCGGCCTTGTCGATGCGCGAAACGCGCGTGCCGGGCTTGATCGCGATCCCCTGCTTGGTCATCTCGGCCGCGAGATGGTCGCGCGCGTCGCCGTCGAAGCCGCGCAAGATCTTGTCGCCGCGGATCAGCACCGAGACCTCGGCCCCGGCACTGCGGAAGATTCCGGCGAACTCGACGGCGATATAGCCGCCGCCGACGATCGCCACGCGCTTGGGCAGCGCCGGCAGATCGAGCGCTTCGTTCGACGTGATCGCGTGTTCGATGCCCGGGATGGCGGGCAGCTCGGGCCGTCCGCCGGTCGCGATCAGGATGTACTTGGCCGTGACGGTCCGGCCCGCGACCTCGACCGTGTTGGGGGCGACGATCTTGGCGTGGCCGAGGATCGTTTCGACCTTCGAGCCCGCGAGCAGATTCTTGTAGATGCCTTCGAGCCGGTCGGTCTCGCGGTTCTTGGCGGCGATGAGTTTGCCCCAATCGAGCGCGCCTTCGACGTTCCAGCCGTAACCGCGCGCGTCTTCCATCTCATGGGCGAAGTGCGAGCCGTAGACCAGCAGCTTCTTGGGCACGCAGCCGCGCAGCACGCAGGTGCCGCCGATGCGCCAGGATTCGGCGATGGCGACGCGCGCGCCGTAGGACGCGGCGCGCCGCGAGCCCGCAACCCCGCCCGAGCCCGCGCCGATGGTGAACAGATCGTAGTCGAACGCGTCCATGATCGGTTAGGCCGCAACGCTTGCTTCTGAACCATTTGGCAAAGATGCGTAGAACTTTAGGAGTTTTTTCACCTGACCGGGCGTCACACGGTGAAATTCACCATGAGCGACTCTATTTCGTAAAATTCTAATTTCATTGAACCCCAAGAACTCCTTCTCTGAGATCAATCCCATATGACGAGCCTGCTTTGGCCAATTCACTGAAAACGTAAAACGTCCTTCAGGTCGCTTGGTATCTCCCAAGAGCCCCCACAGTTTGGCCTCAAGCAACGCGTATGCTAGCAGGAGCGCCGCTTCGTACTGTTTGGCCTTGAGAAGCGCATCCACCTTCTTGAAGGTCACTCCCTGGGAATTCTTCTTGATTCTTTTGGCACCTACCCCGGAGTCGGTATAGAGCAACAAGAATTCGTCCCCTGACTTTTGGGTTATCACTCTACGAATCTTGTCGAAGCGAATTTCGTCCGAAGGATTGGCTGCGGTCTTTACCTCGATTACAATTCGTCTCTTTCCCTTTGTCACCACAAGGTCCGGCACATACCGATTCCCCTCGATAGGGATCGCACCTTGGCCTGGTGAAGGCACCATGACCTTGTAACCATCTTGCTCATACCTGCGCTTCAGGCGATCAACAGCGGCGTCATGCGCTAGTTTGCCTTGAGATGCCATGGATATATCTCCTTGTTCGGCGCATAGGCGATTTCGATGACGGTAAAGTCCATCTTCGTTTCTACCGTCTTTGTGAGCCAGGATTTGGCGTCATTCTTGAGAATGACGTAATCCAAATCAATGGCGCGAAGGACAATTGCCGTAATCTTTCTGTCGTCGGAGTAAGCGACATCAATCATCGCATCGAGGATTGGTTTAATGATGTTGTCTAAATCAACTCCGCCGTCTCGAAAGAAATAGCAAATGTTGACAATACACTTATCGACTTTCTCAAGTTCCCAACCTGCTGGCTTGCCCTTCAGCGCTGCAGCACGAACCGTCTTTTTCCAGTTTTCCTTCGACTCAGCCTTCTTGGCCTGCACGGAGACAGGCACCCCAGGCACGATGAATCGAAAAGACATGCGCTCCTACACCCCGGCCATGCACAGATATTTGATCTCCATGAACTCCTCGAGGCCGTATTTCGAGCCTTCGCGCCCGATGCCCGATTCCTTCATGCCGCCGAAGGGCACTTCGGCGGTCGCGATCACGCCCGCGTTGATGCCGATGAGGCCGTATTCCAGCGCCTCGGCGACGCGCCAGACGCGGCCGATGTCGCGGCCGTAGAAATAGGCGGCGAGGCCGAATTCGGTGTCGTTGGCCATGCGCACCGCGTCTTCTTCGGTCTTGAAGCGGAACAAAGGTGCGAGCGGCCCGAACGTCTCCTCGCGCGCCACGGCCATCTTGTCGGTCACGTTCACGAGCAAGGTCGGCTCGAAGAACCGCCCGCCGCGCGCATGGCGCTTGCCGCCGACCAGGACCTTGGCGCCCTTCGCCACCGCGTCGGCGATATGGCGCTCGACCTTGGCGACGGCGTCGTCCTCGATCAGCGGGCCTTGGCTCGCGGAAGGATCGGTGCCGGGCGCCGGGTTGAGCTTGCGCACCGCGACGGCGAGTTTCTCGGCGAAAGCGTCGTAGACCGAATCCTGCACCAGGATGCGGTTGGCGCAAACGCAAGTCTGGCCGGTGTTCCGATACTTGGACGCGATTGCGCCCTCGACCGCCGCGTCCAGATCGGCGTCGTCGAACACGATGAACGGCGCGTTGCCGCCCAGTTCGAGCGACACCTTCTTCACCGTGCCGGCGCATTGCGCCATCAGGAGCTTGCCCACGGCCGTCGAACCCGTGAAGCCGAGCTT
>JAMNXK010000525.1 GCA_023653245.1 Tagaea sp. | reverse complement strand
CTTGCAGGGCGAGACGCGCATCGGCGTCACGCTCCATCATATGGTCAAGCGCGCGGATGCCGGCGATATCGTCGATCGCGAGCCGGTCGAGATCGGCCCGGAGGAGACGACCGCCGACGTGACGGTCAAATGCGTGGCCGCCTCGCGCTTGGTGCTCGGCCGCCGGATCGACGCACTGCTCGCCGGGACCGCACCGCGCGAGCCCCAAGACGAGTCCCAGGCGACTTACTTCGGCGGCCGCAAGCCCGAGGACGGGCGCATCGACTGGACCCGCCCCGCGCAAGACATCGTCAATCTCGTACGTGCGGTGTCGGAGCCTTATCCGGGGGCGTTCTCGGACGCCGACGGCAAGCGCCTGTTCGTGTGGCGCGCGCGCGCCGTGGCGGGCGAGGGCGCGCCGGGCACGGTCCTGTCGGCCGAGCCGCCCATGATCGCCGCGGGGAAGGGGGCGGTCGCCCTGCTGCGCTGGCAATGGACCGGCGAAGCCAAAAACGACTCCGGGACCCTGGGACTGGCCTTGGGCGCCCGCGTGGGTTAGAACCCGCCCGTCGATTCACCAGCGAAAGCGGCCTTCGTGAGCCTCAAAGTCCTGATCCTCGGCGTCAACGGGTTCATCGGTTCGAACCTGTCCCAGCGCATCCTCGAGACCACCGATTGGTCGGTCTACGGCATGGACGTGCAGCGCGACAAGATCGAGGAGTTCCTCGGCAATCCGCGCTTCCACTACGTCGAAGGCGACATCACCATCAATCGCGAATGGATCCAGTACCACGTCAAGAAATGCGACGTGGTCCTGCCGCTCGTGGCGATCGCCACCCCGGCGACCTATGTCAGCGATCCGCTCCGGGTGTTCGAGCTCGATTTCGAGGCCAATCTCGCCATCGTGCGCGACTGCGTGAAGTGGAACAAGCGGGTGATCTTCCCGTCGACCTCCGAGGTCTACGGCATGTCCACCGACACGCCCTTCGACGAGGAGACGTCGAACTTCGTCCTGGGCCCCGTGTCCAAGCAGCGCTGGATCTATTCGTGCTCCAAGCAGCTGCTCGACCGCGTGATCCACGCCTACGGCCTCGAAAATCGGCTGCGCTACACGCTGTTCCGGCCGTTCAACTGGATCGGGCCCAAGCTCGACAATATCTGGGCGGCGAAGGAAGGCTCCTCGCGCGTGCTCACGCAATTCGTCGGCAATATCGTGCGCGGCGACAATATCAGCCTGGTCGCGGGCGGCGCGCAGCGCCGGTGCTTCCTTTACATCGACGACGCGATCGATTGCCTCGTGCGCATCATCGCCAACAAGGACGGTGCCGCCGACCAGCGCATCTTCAATATCGGCGAGCCCAAGAACGACTATTCGATGCGCGAGCTGGCCGAAGCTCTGCTCGAGGAGATCGCCCGCTACGACGGCTACGCCGACGTGCGCGCGCGGGTGAAGCTGATCGACGTCGATCCCGGAATCTATTACGGCAAGGGCTACGAGGATATCCAGATCCGCGTGCCCTCGATCGAGGCGGCGAAGAAGCATCTCGGCTGGACGCCCACCACCGATCTGCGCACCGCCTTGCGCAAGACGCTCGACTATTATCTGCTCTCGAAGCCCAAGGATGCGGGCGATCTGTCGGCCGCGCCGGTGCAATGAATCCGCCGCGTCTCGCGGTCAAGATCGACGTCGACACCGACCGCGGCACGCGCGAAGGGCTCGACGGCCTCGCGCGCGCGCTCGACCGGCATCGCATTCGTGGCACGTTCCTGTTCAGCCTCGGGCCCGACAACACGGGGCGCGCGATAAGGCGCATCTTCCGCCCGGGTTTCTTCTCCAAGGTGAGCCGCACCAGCGTGGTCAAGGTCTACGGCCTGCGCACGCTGATGAACGGCGTGCTGCTGCCGGGCCCCGACATCGCCAAGCGCAACGCCGATCGCATGCGCGCGGTCGCCAAGGCGGGCCACGAGACCGGCATCCATTGCTGGGACCATGTGCGCTGGCAGGACGGGCTGGCGACCATGACGCTCGACGAGACGCGCGCGGATTTCGCCAAGGCGCGCGCCGCTTACGAGACCGTGTTCGGCCAGGCGGCGCGCACGGCGGGCTCGGCCGGCTGGCAGGCCGACGCCAAGAGCCTGGCGGTCTACGACGAGGCGGGGCTCGACTACGCGTCGGACGCGCGCGGGACCGCGCCCTTCATCCCCCGCGCCGGCGGCCGGGTATTCGTGACCCCGCAATTCCCGACCACGCTGCCCACGCTCGACGAGCTGCTCGGCCGGCCCGACTACCCGGAGGGCGAGCTGGTCGCGCACTATCTGGGTTGGCTCAAGCCGGGCGCGCTCAACTGCCTGACCGTCCATGCCGAGCTCGAAGGCATGCTGTATCTCGGCTGGTTCGAGGCGCTGCTCGATGCGGCCGCCCAAGCCGGCGTCGCCTTCGTCAATTTGGCCGAAGAAGCCGCCAGGATCGATCGCGCGGCCCTGCCGGTCGCCGAGTTGATCCAAGGCACGGTCGATGGCCGTTCCGGCACGATGGCCGTTCAAGCGGGGGCCGTTCAGGGGGGACTTTAAAGTCCCAGGTTAGTCCCTTATATTTCCGCTTTAAGCGGAGCCGTTCCCCCATGACCACCGGCGCGCCCTCTAAGTCGAAGCACATCGTTCTCACCTCGCACCCGCCCAAAAGCGGCAAGCCCTTGGCGCCAATCCATTGGGGCGCGCCCGGCGCGCAAGCGCGCGGGCCGGTGATCGGCACGACGCAAGACCCGCAAGCGCGCAACGTGATCGGCACCCATTCGGGCAGCTACATGCTCTACCGCGCGCTGGCGGTCGCGGCGGGCGCCTTGTCGCCGATGCACAAGCCCGACCTCACCAACACGGCACCGCCCGATCCGATCGGGCCTTTCGCGCAATGGGCGGACCCGGCGAAGATCGTCAGCCTCGACCCGTACGGCCACATGGTGGGCGAGGTCTTCGCGGCCGATCTGGCGCGCGGGCTCGACATCCGCCCGACCATCGCGGTCACGCGCGCGCATATCGACATGCCTGAGCTGCGCGGCGCCATCGCCGCCGGGCGGCTCAAGCCCGACGGCAAGCT
>JAMNXK010000524.1 GCA_023653245.1 Tagaea sp. | reverse complement strand
CGCGCAAGCCGGCGGGCAGCAAAGCGCGGGTGATGAGTTCGTTCATGGAAACCGGAGGCGGAAGCGGGGCGGAAGGGCGGGCGAAAAACGAGGCCCCGCTCGCGCGCCGGACCCGCCTTTCCCTAGGTTCTTAGCGGGTTTTGCCGCGCGGGTGAAGGGGGGCGGTTTGCCGGCATTCCAAGCGATTCCGCGTGGCCACGCGCGGGCGTGACCCGGAATCTAGGGTCGATTGAGACTAGGCAACAAGGAGGACGCTCATGGCTTCCCGGGAAAGGCCACTTCATTGAAAATTGAGATTGAATATTTGCCGTCGGGATCGATACGCCAACTCGCTACATCGACATCAAATCCAAGATCCGCAATCAGAGCCGCAGCTTGCTTCAAGTAACCTTCATTCGGGACAAAATCTCCTATCTCTATCAATTTTCTTCCGACGAACGTCAATGTAACGCCCTTTATCTTGCAGACCTTCGACTTGTCCCAGTGCTTGAGCACAAGGCATCTACTCAAAATTTTTTGTACAGATATAAATTTATCTTCACTAAATGAACGCGCCGTTCGGTTGAGGACTCCAGCAGAATCGAATATGACGCCGAGTTCCTCTAAATAGATTTTTTCCTCCATTGATAGTATTTTCTCTTGATGGAAGCTTGCGAATTTTAATGCTGACCCACCAACTTTCTCGATCACATACCCATCCGAAAAGACATACGGACCCAGCCGCGCAATGAGCTCAGCGTCGGAACGAGTCAGCGAAGACAAGAGGTCTATAGTTCGAACTGACCGACTCTTTGCTTCAGATGCTTCACTCACAAGCAGTTGCGCCCACATTTGTTGGAGTTGCTCGTCGCTCACGTCCTGCGCGCCGCGTCGCCAGCGCGCCAACCAATCGGGATCAATTTCTTCCGTGCTGGGCTTGGCATCCGATTCTCGGGCAAAGTCCTCGGCCTTGGCCGCCGTCCTTAGTAGATTTGTGGTCTGACGGAGCGCTTCGTCGTTGGCAATGCGCGCGGCGCCTTCCGTCAGGAATTTGACGACATCTGCACGGCCGTCGGGCGAGCCAGTCGAACTGGGCTGGGTCGCTGGCAAGGGCAGCAAGGCAAACTTCCCATCGTCGCCGAAGCGCGCGCGTCCTTCCCGAATACACGCCGCGTCGGATTCGGCCTGGGCGATCAGTCGCATCTCATAGGCGCGGGCGTCCGCGATTGCGCGGCCTTCTCGGCGGACACGCCAAGACTTCGTCAGCCCCGCCGTCGCCCGATCCAGAGAGCCCAAGACTCTCTCCAATAGCGTGCTGGTGACGTTTACGTCGATCTTGAACGACTTGTCTTTCTCTTCCGTCATGCGCCGCCCCTCGGATTCGGATAGCGTGTCGCTTGAACGATGCCTTGTCCAGAGTCAGGTTGTCCGGGTATGGCGAAGATCGTCAGATATTCCGCGCATGCGACGCATGTGATGGCCCATCGGCGGATCGACTTCGCTTGGGTCGAGCGGACCCTCGGCGCGCCGGCTTGGACAAGCGTCGATCCCCGCGATCCGTCCTTGCGCCGCGCGTTCGCGCCGGTCCCCGAGCGCGGCGGGCGCTACCTTCGCGTGGTCTGTAGCGAGACACCCCCGAGAATGGGTCATTGTCGCGGCGTTCCTCGACCGCGACGCCAAGCCGCCACGGACATACCCATGAAAATCCGCTTCGACCGCGAGGCCGACGCCCTCTACATCCGGCTCGACGAAACCGCCATCGACAGCACGGTCGAGGCGCGCGAGGGCGTGCATCTCGATCTCGACGCGAAGGGCCGGGTCGTCGGGATCGAAGTCCTGGCCGTCACCCGCAACCTGCCCGGCGCCGATCTCACCAAAATCGACTTTCAGGCCGCGTAGCGGAAGCTCTTTTCATTTCCGAGATGCCCGGGTCGCGCGGTTCCCGCGCGCCCGAGCATGACGGTTCTTTTACTCTCGTCGTCCTCCGGCGAGCCGAAGGCGCGGCCGAACCCGTCATTCCGGGTTGCGGCGGCGCGCTGGTGCACGCCGCCTCGCCCGGAATGACGGAACGGCTCAAAACCCCAACGCCATTCACGCCGCTTGCTTGGCCGCCGGGCGGATCAGGCTTTCGGCGGGAATACCGAGTCCGCGATGCAGCCGCCAGATCATCGCGAGCGTGAGCGGCCGTTTGCCGTTCAAGACTTCATGCACCCGGTTCCGGCTGCCGACGAACGGCATCAGATCGCGCGGCGCAAGCCCCCGCGCGTCCATGTGGTACTTGATCGCGCCGATGGGATCGGGGAATTCGAGCGGATAGCGCTTCGCCTCCCACGCCTCGACCAGCGTGACGAGAACGTCGAGCCGCTCGCCTTCCGGCGAGCCGCGCTTGGCCGACATCAATCCCTCGATTTCGCGCAAAGTGCGTCGATAGTCCCGCTGGTTTCGGATCGGCAGGATGTCCATGGCGTCCCTCAGATCGATTGCGCGTCGATACGGTCGTACTGGGCGTGCGTGCCGACGAACCGGATGTAGAGCACCCGGTACGGATAGTTGATCCAGGCGACGAGGCGGTACTTGTTGCCCGCCACGTTGAACACCACCCGCCCGTCGCGCAACACGCTGGCGCTGGCGATATCGCGCTTGAGCGAAGCCGGCGACGCCCAATCCGCGTTTCGCGCCTGCCGATACCACGCCAACAACGGCTCGCGCGCATCCTCCCGCGCGGGCGATGCGGCAAGGAATCGTCTGATCGTGCTCAACGCGATCACCCGCATAGGATCGTCATGCTAGTCCCAAATTGGGACTATGTCAAGACAACGGCTCGGCTCAAAACCCCAACGCCCGCACGCGCAAGACCTGCGGCAAGGCGCGGATCTTGGCGAGCACGGTTTCGCCGGGCGGCGTGTCGATGGCGATGAGGCAGATCGCGTCCGCCCCCGGCGCCGAACGGCCGAGATGGAACGAAGCGATGTTGATCCCGGCGTCGCCGAACAGCCTTCCGATGGCGCCGATGAAGCCCGGCTTGTCCTGGTTGCGCACGTAGAGCATGTGGGGTGCGAACTCCGCTTCGATCGCCACGTCGGCGATCTGCACGAT
>JAMNXK010000523.1 GCA_023653245.1 Tagaea sp. | reverse complement strand
TCGCGCCCGCAATATTCGCCGATGCGCTGGAGCGCTGCGGCAGGGACAAAAGGCCCGACATCGTTGAGCACGAGGCGGCGGATGAAATGTCCGCGCTGGGCGGCGAGCAGCATGCCGATCAGCCCGCCCATCGAGGTGCCGATCCAATCGACGCGGGCGACGTCCAGGCGCGCGTAGAGGGCCGCGACCGTCTGGGTATAGATCGGATAGGAGTAGTCGTCGGCGCGATTGAGCCAATCGGATTTGCCGCGCCCGGGCATGTCCGGGCAGACCACGCGCCAGCCGTCTTCGGCGAGCGCGCGGGCGAGCGCGTCGAAATCCCGCCCGTTGCGCGTGAGTCCGTGCACGCACACGACCGTGCGTTCGGGCGCCTTTTCGGGGCCCCATTCGGTCCAGGCCAGACGGAAAAACCCGCCGGGCCCGAGCACGGGCATTTTTCTGTCGCGCGGAGTCACGGGAGGTTTGTACCAAGACGCGGGAGTTATGGACAACCCGAACTCCGGCGCCTACAAGCGCTCGCGTCCATTCCCGCGAGAAACCCTTGTTTTCAGCGCTTTCCCCCCGCGCCCAAGGCTATTTGTTCGCTCTCGGCGGCCCGCTGTGCTGGAGCGTCGGCGGCGCCGTGATGCGCCTGGTCGAGGCCGATTCCTGGGACATCGTGTTCTGGCGCGCCCTGCCGCATCTGCTGATTTTCCCGATCGTGCTGTATTTCCTCGCCGGCCCCCGGGCTTGGCTGGCGTTCCGCGACGCCAAGGCGATCGCGTGGCTGTCGTCGCTCTGCCTCGCCTCGACCTTCGTCCTGCACGTCGTGGCCATGACCTCGACGACGATCGCCAACGCGCTGCTGCTGCAGTCGACCTCGCCGATCATGGTGGCGTTGCTGGCTTGGCTCGTGTTGCGCGAACGCGTGCCGCTGGCGAGCTGGATCGCGCTCGCGGGCGCGTGCGCGGGCATGGCGGTGGTGATCGGCACGTCGTTCGGCGAGGGCGCTTGGATCGGCAACGCCGCGGCGCTGGCCGTCGCCTTGGCGAGCGCGGTCAACGTCATCGCCATTCGCGGCAACACCAAATTGGATCTGCGCGCCGGCACGATCGTGGCGTCGGCGGTTTCGCTGGTGCCCGCGCTGGTCTTCGGCGCGCCGTTGGCGGCCGGGTTCGACGCGGCGCTCGCGCTGTCGATCCTGGGCATCGTGCAGATCACCGTGGGCCTCGTGTTCTTCTACTCGGCGCTGAAACGCCTGCCCGCGGTGCAGGTCGTGCTGATCGCGATGATCGAGCCGGTGATCGGCACCTTCTGGACCTGGATCGCGGTCGGCGAGACGCCGGGCCCGGGCACGTTCCTGGGCGGCGCCATACTGATGGCGTCGCTCGCCTACAACGCGATCGCCACGGCGCGGGCACGCGCGCCATGAGCGCCGTCAAATCCACCGCGCGCGGGATCGCGACCATGGTCGCGGCGACCTTGTTCTGGAGCACCAGCGGCCTGTTCGTGCGCTCGCTCGAAGGGGCCGGCGCCGCCGAGATGGTGTTCTGGCGCTCGGCGGGCATGCTGCTGCTGGTCGGCGCCTATCTGCTCGCCCGCTACGGCCGCGACACCGGCGCCAAGATCAAGGCGCTGGGGTGGGGTGGCGCGCTCGCCGCGTTGCTGCTCTCCTTCCAATTCCTGTTCTTCCTGATCGCCGTCGCCAAAACCACGGTCGCCACCGCGCTGTTCTTGATGAGCACGTCGCCGTTCTGGGCGGCGATCGTGGCGCGCGTGTTCCTGGGCGAGGCGATCGCCGCGCGCACATGGCTCGCCATGGCCGTGTGCTCGGCCGGTGTGGCGATCATGGTTTGGGACGCGCTGGAATTCGGCTCGATCGCGGGGCCACTGGCAGCTTTGGCCGTCTCGCTCTCCTTCGCCTTCCAGATCCTGATGCTGCGCAAGCTGGGCGCCGGCGTCGATCCGGTCCCGAGCGTGTTCCTGGCCGGCGTGTTGTCGGTCGCCATGACCCTGCCCTTCGTGTTCGGCGGCGACGTCGCGGCGCGCGACGTCGTGCTCCTGATGGCGATGGGCGCGATCCAGCTCGGCTGCGGCTGCCTGTTGATGACCCTGGCCACGCGGCAATTGCGCGCGGTGGACGTGGGCCTGATCGCGATCCTGGAGATCGTGCTGGCCCCGCTTTGGGTCTGGCTCGCCTTCGCCGAAACGCCGAGCGGGCTGGCCATGCTCGGGGCCGCGATCGTGCTCGCCGCGTTGATCGGCAACGAACTCCTCGGAAGATTGCGGCCGGCGCGAGGCTCGGATATGGAAAAGACGTCATGACCCAAGGCCCGCTTTCCGGCGTTACCGTCGTCGATCTTACCCGCGTGCTCGCGGGGCCCTATTGCACGATGGTGCTGCTCGATCTGGGGGCGCGGGTGATCAAGGTCGAGCCGCCCAAGGTGGGCGACGACGCGCGCGCCTTCGGGCCCTTCCTCAAGGGCAAATCGGCCTATTTCATGTCGCTCAATCGCGGCAAGGAATCGATCGCGCTCGATCTCAAGAACGACGCCGACACGGCGATCTTCCACGATTTGCTCGCGGCGGCCGACGTGCTGGTCGAAAACTACCGCCCCGGCACGATGGAGAAGCTCGGCCTCGGCTGGGACGCGCTGCACGCCCGATACCCGAAGCTGATCTACGCCGCCGCCTCGGGCTTCGGCCATTCCGGCCCCTATTCCAAGCGTGCGGCCTACGACATGGTCGTGCAGGGCATGGGCGGGCTGATGAGCGTGACCGGCCATCCCGGTGGGCCGCCGACGCGCGTGGGCACCTCGATCGGCGACATCACGGCCGGGCTGTTCACCGCGATCGGGATTTCCTCGGCACTGTTCGACCGCAATCGCACCGGCAAGGGCATGAAGGTCGACGTCGCCATGCTCGATTGCCAGATCGCGATCCTGGAGAACGCGATCGCGCGCTATTTCTCGACGGGCCAAGTGCCCGGGCCCTTGGGTGCGCGCCATCCCTCGATCACGCCGTTCGAGGCGTTCAAAGCCAAGGACGGCCACCTGATCGTCGCGGCGGGCAACGACGCTTTGTTCGCGAAACTCTGCGA
>JAMNXK010000041.1 GCA_023653245.1 Tagaea sp. | reverse complement strand
GCTTGCAGCGTCTCGATGATCGAGGCGTAGGTCGAGGGCCGGCCGATGCCCAGCTCTTCCAGGCGCTTGACCAGGCTCGCTTCGGAAAAGCGCGGCGGCGGCTGGGTGAAATGCTGCTCGGGCTTGACCGATTTGCGCGGCGTGGCGTCGCCTTCGGCGAGTGCCGGCAGAAGGCGGTTATCCTCCTCCTCGTCGCCGTTGGGATCGTCGCGGTCTTCGCGATAGAGGGCGAGGAAACCTTCGAACACGATGATCGAGCCGGTGGCGCGCAAGGTCGTGCGCCCGTCGCGCGCGACCAGATCGACCGCCGTCTGGTCGAGCTGCGCGCTCTCCATCTCGGAGGCGACCGTGCGCCGCCAGATCAACTCGTAGAGTTTCAGCTGATCGTCGGACAGCTTCGCGCGGACCTGCTCGGGCCGGCGCAGCAGATCGGTGGGTCGGATCGCTTCGTGCGCTTCCTGGGCGTTCTTGGCCTGGGTCTTCCACACGCGCGGGCTTTCGGGCAGGAACTTCTTGCCGTATTGCTCGGCGATCAACGCGCGCGCGGCGCGCACGGCTTCCTGCGAAAGCGTCACGCTGTCGGTGCGCATATAGGTGATGAGGCCGACGGTCTCCCCGCCGATATCCACGCCTTCGTAAAGCTGCTGGGCCAGGCGCATGGTGCGCGAGGCGCCGAAACCGAGCTTGCGCGAGGCCTCCTGCTGCAAGGTCGAGGTCGTGAACGGCGCCATCGGATTGCGCCGCGAGCGTTTTTTCTCGACCGATCCCACGCGGAACGGATCGCCGGCTTCGATCTTGGCGACGGCCGCCAGCGCCGCTGCCTCGTTGGGCAGATCGAATTTGTCGAGCCGCACGCCGTCCAGATGCGTGAGCTTCGCCTCGAACGGCGTGCCGTCGGGGGCGGCGAACGCGCCGGCGATCGACCAGTATTCGCGCGCGCGGAAGCGCTCGATCTCGGTTTCGCGCTCGCAGATCAGGCGCAGCGCGACCGACTGCACGCGCCCCGCCGAGCGGCTGCCCGGCAGTTTGCGCCACAACACGGGCGAGAGATTGAACCCGACCAGGTAGTCGAGCGCGCGCCGCGCGAGATAGGCGTCGACCAGATCGCGGTCGAGATCGCGCGGATGGCGCATCGCCTCCAGGATCGCGGTCTTGGTGATTTCGTTGAACACCACGCGCTTGACGTCGATCTTGCCGAGCTTCTTGGCTTCGGCGAGCACCTCTTTGAGGTGCCAGGAGATCGCCTCGCCCTCGCGGTCGGGGTCGGTGGCGAGAATGAGGGTGTCGACGCCCTTGAGCGCCTTGACGATCTCGGACACGGGCTTGCGCGCGCGCTCGCCCACTTCCCAATGCATGGCGAATTCGCGGTCGGGCTCGACCGCACCGTCTTTCTCGCGCAAATCGCGGACATGCCCGAAGGACGCCAGCACCGTGTACTCGGCGCCGAGGTACTTGTTGATCGTTTTCGCCTTGGCGGGCGATTCGACGATGACCAGCTTCATCGCGTTCCTGAGGCCCTTCGTCCTACGCGGGGAACCGGTCAGGCGCGCAAAGCGACCTTGTTACCCGGGTACCGCTCGATCCGCCCGGCCAGCTCCAATTCCAACAAGGCGGCCAGCACGGCGGGGGCGGACAATTGGCACTCGCGAAGGATTTCGTCAACTGAGGTGGGGACCGGGGCCAGCTGGCGAAGCAGGACTTCCCGCGCCGCATCCGTGTCGATTTCCGTTTCACCAGAAGGCTTTCCGAGGGTTTCCTCGGGTTCTTTCGAGGGGTCGCCCAAGGGCCTGCGCAACAAGGCGTCGAGAATGTCTTTGGCGCTTTCGACCAGCGTGGCGCCGTGGCGGAGCAGATCGTTGGTCCCCTTGGCGCGCGGGTCCACGGGCGAGCCGGGGACCGCGAAAACCTCGCGCCCTTGCTCGGCGGCCAAGCGGGCCGTGATCAGCGAGCCCGAGCGCAGCGCCGCCTCGACCACCACGGTGCCCACGGCCATGCCCGAGACGATCCGGTTGCGGCGCGGGAAATGGCGCGCCTGGGGCTGAACCCTGGGCGGCAATTCGGAAACCAGGGCGCCCGACCCGAGAATACGGTCGTAGAGGGCTTGGTTCTCGGCCGGGTAGCACACGTCCACCCCGCCGGCCATGACCGCGATCGTGCCGGTGGGGAGCGATCCCTTGTGGGCGGCCGTGTCGATGCCGCGCGCCAGGCCAGAGATAACGACCGCCCCCGCATGGCCCAAATCGCGCGCGAGATCCTCGGCGAAGCGCAGGCCGTTGAACGAGGCGTTGCGCGCGCCGACGATCGCCACGACTTGCTTGTTCCACAAATGCGGATGCCCGCGCACGGCCAGGACCGGCGGCGCATCCTCGATCTCGCGCAACAAAGCGGGGTAGGCGGGTTCGCACAGGCACAGCAGCGTGGCGTCCAGCGCCGCCAGCCGTTCGAGTTCGGCGGTCGCTTCGGCTTGCGAGAACGCTTTGAATCCGCGCTTGCCCCCGCGCTTGGCGAGTTCGGGCAAGGCCGCCAGCGCCGCGGTCACCCCGCCATAGCGGCGCAACAATTGCCGGAAGGCGATCGGCCCGACGTTCTCGGAGCGATAAAGCCGCAGCCAATCCCGCCGCTCGGCGGGGTTCAAATCCCGGACGATCATAACCCGGTTAGAACCGACGACCGTAGGTCTGTCAACCTTGCGACGGCGCGTCTTTTTTCGTGCGCCCGATTTTAGGCTCGCTGCCGTCGAGCAGCCGGCGGATATTGGCGTGATGCTTGAGCCACACCAATGCGGCCAGGAACAGGGCGAAGCCGGCCATACGCGCATCGCCGACCGTCTCGGCGCCCGGCGCCCACAGCAAAGGCAGGAACCAGGCGTAAAGCGGGGCGGCGGCGACGGAGATCAGCGCGGCAAGGGACGAGTAGCGCAAGGCGAACGCAACGGCCAACCAGGTCGCGCAGGCGGCGAGCCCCACGAAGAAATCGGCCGCGAGCAACGTGCCCAGGGTGGTGGCCACGCCTTTGCCGCCCTTGAAGCCCAGCCACACCGGAAACAAATGGCCGAGCATGGCGCCCGCACCGGCCAGGATCGCGGGATCCGGGCCCCAAAAATAGCGCACGAGCAGCACGGCGGCTGCACCCTTGCCGCCGTCGAGCAGCAGCGTGGCGAGGGCGAGCCCTTTGCTGCCGGTGCGCAGCACGTTGGTCGCCCCGATATTGCCCGAGCCGATCGCGCGGATGTCGCCGAGGCCCGCGGCGCGCGTCAGCACCAGCCCGAACGGGATCGAGCCCAGCAGGTACCCGCCGGCGAGGGCGGCCAAGTAATAGGGCCACGCGTGGCTCAGAAGATGGGGATCGAACATGTCGGCTTCGGTTTGGCGTCGACCTCATGGTTCGACGGGCTCACCATGAGGTCTTGGAATAGCGCCTCACCCTGAGCCCGTCGAAGGGTGAGGCCTAAGGCGGTCACGCTTTATACACCGTCAGCCCGCCGGCGATCGTCTGCCGGACCCGGCCTTGGGCGAGGCGGCCGTCGAAGGCGGAATTCTTGGATTTGGACGTCAGCTTCTTGGCGTCGATCTTCCAGGGTGCCTCGGGATCGAAGAGCACGAAATCCGCGTGCGCGCCCTTGGCGAGGCGCCCGTCGGGCAGGCCCAGCAGCTTGGCCGGCCGGATCGTCAGCAGCGCCAAGGCCGCGAGCAGATCGAGTTCGCCCTTGTGGACGAGTTCGAGCGTCACCGGCAGCAAGGTTTCGAGCCCCACCGTGCCGAACGCGGCCTGGGCGAAGGGCAGGCGTTTGGAATCCTGATCGTGCGGCGAATGGTCGGAGACGATCGCGTCGATCGTGCCGTCGGCCAGTGCGGCGACGACCGCGCGCCGATCCTCCTCGCGCCGCAAGGGCGGCGAGACCTTGGCGAAGGTCCGGTAGTCGCCCACGGCCATCTCGTTGAGGGCGAAATAATGGGCGGCCGTGTCGCAGGTGACATCGACGCCGCGCGCCTTGGCGCCGGCGATCGCGCGCAACGCCTCGGCGGTGGTCACGCAAGCGAAGTGCAAACGCCCGCCGGTCAGCTCGGCCAGGCGCAGATCGCGCTCGACCTGGATGATCTCGGCGACCGCCGGCGTGCCGGGAATGCCCAGACGGGTCGAGATCTCGCCCTCGTTCATCGCACCACGCGCGAGCGTGGGCTCTTCCGGATGCTGGACGACGGGCTTGCCGAACACTTTGGCGTAGGACAGCGCGCGGCGCAGCAGCTGCGCGTCGGTCGTGGCGTGCGTGCCGTCGGAATAGCCGAGCGCGCCCGCGCTCGCGAGCAGGCCGAACTCGGTCATCTCCTTGCCGTTGAGGCCGCGCGTGACGGCCGCGTATGTCTCCACGCGCACGAGGCTGGTCTCGCGCGCCAAGCGCGCGACCGATTCCACGAGTGCCGCGTCGTCGATCGCGGGGCGCGTATTGGGCAGCGCCACCATGGTCGTGACACCGCCGGCGGCGGCGGCTTCCGACGCGGTGGAGATCGTCTCCTTGTGCTCCTCGCCCGGCTCGCGCAGCTGCACGCGGACATCGACCAGCCCCGGCGCCAGACACGCCCCTTCGCAGTCGATCGCCTCGACGCCGAGGGCGGCGAGCGCGCCGGGCTTGGCCAGATGCGGGCCGATATCGGCGAACAGCCCGTCGCGCACGATCAGACCGCCGAGCGCGTCGAGCTTCGTGGCGGGATCGAGCAGCCGCGCGTTCACGTAGGCGAGGGGCGGGGCGCCGCGCCCGCCCGGCGTGCGGCCGGCGATGGCGCCGTCGGGGAGTCTCACTTGCCGCCTCCGCCGTTATTGGCCAGCAGATCGCGGGTGAGCATGTCCAGGCAGGCCATCCGCACGGCCACGCCCAATTCGACTTGTTCGCGGATCAGCGAGCGGTCGACGTCGTCGGCGACTTCCGAGTCGATTTCCACGCCGCGGTTCATCGGGCCCGGATGCATGATCAGCGCGTCGGGCTTGGCGGCTTCGAGCTTCTGGTAGTCGAGCCCGTAGAGGCGGAAATACTCGCGCACCGAGGGGACGAAATTGCCCTGCATGCGCTCGGTCTGCAGGCGCAGCATCATGACGATGTCTACGCCTTCCAGACCCTTCGTCATGTCGTGGAAGACCTCCACACCCATGCGCTCGATCCGCGCGGGCATCAGCGTCGGCGGGCCGACGACGCGCACGCGCGCGCCCATGGTCGAGAGCAGATGGATGTTCGAACGCGCTACGCGGCTGTGCAGGATATCCCCGCAGATCGCGACCAACAGGCCTTCGAGGCGCTTCTTGTGCCGGCGGATGGCGAGCGCGTCGAGCAGCGCTTGGGTGGGATGCTCGTGCGTGCCGTCGCCCGCGTTGATCACCGCGCAATCGACCTTCTCGGAGAGCAGCTTGACCGCACCCGAGTCCGGATGGCGGACGATCAGCACGTCGGGCAGCATGGCGTTCAGCGTCGTCGCCGTGTCGGTCATGGTCTCGCCCTTCTTGATGGACGAAACCTCCGCCGACATGTTCACGACGTCCCCGCCCAGGCGCTTGCCGGCGAGCTCGAAGGAGGTGCGCGTGCGCGTCGAATTCTCGAAGAACAGGTTGATGATCGTCCGGCCGCGCAGCAGCGTCGACTTCGATCCGCGTTCGCGGTTCCGTTCGACGTAGGAGTCGGATAGATCGAGAAGGAGGGAAATTTCCCCCGCGGACAGCCCCTCGATCCCCAGAAGGTGGCGGGGGCGGAAGCCGATTTCGGCGAGCGGCGAAGCGGACATTAAAGCGGCCTTATAGAGGTGCGTCCGGGACCCGGCAAGGAGATCGCGAAAACGCAGGTTTTCCGCTAAAACTCGCTTAACCTCGGACCTCCAAACTGCGCGCGATGGAACGCGACTCCGCCATGCCCGTGAAAACCCAACCGCCCGATGTCGGCTGCAATCCGGTCGTCGCCACCTCGCCCGAGGCGGCGCTGGGCTATGTCGAGCGGCTGATCGCGATGAACAACGTCGATCACCAGACGCCGCATATGAAGGCGATCTTCTGCCGTCACATGGCCAACGAATTGACCGACGTGGTCGGCTACAGTTTCCGCAAACTCGACGTCTCGCCCTGGGGCGACGACGAGCGCGCCGAGCTCGCCGCCGCGCGCCAACGCGGGGTTTGAGCGACTCGATTCGCGGCTTCGGTTGCGGCGCAAACGCGGGCCCGATCTTATCCCCAGGCCAAGGCGGAATAGGCGCGTGAATACAATGCGCTAGCGGGAGGTTTTCGCGATTGTGACGGCTCCGTGCGATTGCTAGAGTCCGCGTCGCTTTCCCAGTCCCGTACCGCGAGCTTTCGTGACCGACATCGTCCAGCCCCCCACGCCCGGCCCCATCGACATTTCGCCCATCTCCATCGAAGAGGAGATGAAGCGCAGCTATCTCGACTACGCGATGAGCGTGATCGTCAGCCGCGCGCTGCCAGACGCGCGCGACGGCTTGAAGCCCGTGCATCGGCGCATCCTGTTCGCCATGCAGGAGGCGGGCTACGACTGGAACCGCCCCTACCGCAAATCCGCGCGCGTGGTCGGCGACGTGATGGGCAAATACCATCCGCATGGGGACAGCGCGATCTACGAATCCATGGTCCGCATGGCGCAGGATTTTTCCATGCGCCTGATGCTGATCGACGGGCAGGGCAATTTCGGCTCGATGGACGGCGATCCGCCGGCGGCGATGCGCTACACCGAGGCGCGCCTGGCCAAGGTCGCCTCGCTGATGCTCGCCGACCTGGAGCGCGACACGGTCGAGTTCCAGCCGAACTACGACGACAGCATGACCGAGCCCACGGTCGTGCCGGCGGTGTTCCCGAATCTGCTGGTCAATGGCGGCTCGGGTATCGCCGTGGGCATGGCCACGAACATCCCGCCGCACAATCTGGGCGAAGTGATCGACGCCTGCTGCGCCTATATCGACAATCCCGAGATCGACCTCGACCAGCTGATGGCGCATGTGCCGGGCCCGGATTTCCCGACGGGCGGCATCGTGATGGGCAAGCTCGGCCTGCGCGAGGCCTATCGCACGGGGCGCGGCTCGATCCTGCTGCGCGGGCGGGCGCATACCGAGGAGATCCGCAAGGATCGCGAAGCGATCGTCATCACCGAAGTGCCCTATCAGCAGAACAAGGCGCGGCTGATGGAGCGCATCGCCGAATGCGTGAACGAGAAGATCATCGAGGGCATCTCCGACCTGCGCGACGAGAGCGACCGCGACGGCGTGCGCGTGGTGATCGAGCTCAAGCGCGACGCGAACCCGGAGATCGTGCTCAACCAGCTCTACAAGTTCACCGGCCTGCAGACCAGCTTCGGCTTCAACATGCTCGCCCTCAACCGCGGCAAGCCCGAGCTGATGGGCTTGCGCGAATTGGTGCGCGCCTTCGTCGAGTTCCGCGAAGAGGTGATCACGCGGCGCACGCGCTTCGAATTGCGCGAGGCGCGCAAGCGCGCCCATCTGCTGATCGGTCTGGCCGTGTCGGTCGTCAATCTCGATCCGGTGATCGAGCTGATCCGCAAGGCGCCCGATCCGGTCGTGGCGCGCGAGCGGCTGATGGAGCGGTCCTGGCCGGTGACCGAAATCGCCTCCTATATCGAGCTGGTGGGCGAGCCCGGGCGCTTGGTCACGGACGGCACGTATCGGCTGTCGGAGGAGCAGGCCAAGGCGATCCTGGAGCTGCGCTTGCAGCGCCTGACGGGGCTGGAGCGCGACAAGATCCTGGGCGAGCTCAAGGACATCGTCGCCAAGATCGCCGATTTCCTCGACATCCTGGCCTCGCGGACGCGGCTTTACGGCATTCTCAAGAGCGAGCTGCTCGCCATCCGCACGGAGTTCGCCGACAAGCGCCGCACCTCGCTCGAAGAAGGCGCCGGCGAGCAGGACATCGAAGATCTGATCGCCCCCGAAGACATGGTCGTGACGGTCACGCATGCCGGCTACATCAAGCGCACGCCGCTCTCCGCCTATCGCGCGCAGCGCCGGGGCGGGAAGGGCCGTTCGGGCATGGCCACGCGCGAGGAGGATTTCGTCAGCCAGGTCTTCGTGGCCAACACCCACGACCCTGTGCTGTTCTTCACCACGCGGGGGCTGGCCTTCCGCTTGAAGTGCCATCGCCTGCCGCTGGGCAATCCGCAAGCGCGCGGCAAGCCGATGGTCCAGCTCCTGCCGCTGGCCGAGGGCGAGAAGATCGCCACCGTCCTGCCGCTGCCGCGCGACGAAACGCTGTGGGCGAGCCTGCACATCATGTTCGCGACCTCGGTCGGCAACGTGCGGCGCAACGCGCTCTCCGATTTCAGCTCGATCATGACCAAGGGCAAGATCGCGATGAAGCTGGAGGAGGCGGGCGAGCGCCTGGTCGCGGTCCAGCCTTGCGCCGAGACGCAAGACGTCGTGCTCGCCACGCGCCAGGGCAAATGCATCCGCTTCGCCGTCGACGACGTGCGCGTCTTCCAAAGCCGCAACTCGACCGGCGTGCGCGGCCAGAAACTCGCGAAGGACGACGAGATCATCTCGATGGCGATGATCCGCCACATGGATCTCGATACGGCCGAGCGCGAGGCCTATCTCAAGATGGCGCGCGCGCGGCGCGGGAGTGCGGACGACGCGGCCGAGTCCGCCGCGCCCGATCCGGAAGCCGCGTCGGAGCCCGCGGTCACGCTCACCGAGGAGCGTTACGCCGAGCTGGCGGCGGCCGAGGAATTCCTGCTGGCGATCACGTCCAAGGGCTTCGGCAAGCGCAGCTCGTCCTACGAGTACCGGCTCACGGGGCGCGGCGGCTCGGGCATCGCCAATATCGAAACGACCGACAAGAACGGCGACGTCGTCGCCTCGTTCCCGGTCGCCGAGGGCGATCAGCTGATGATCGTGTCGGATGGCGGCACGCTGATCCGCACGCCGGTGAACGACATCCGCATCGCGCGGCGCCAGACCCAGGGCGTTACCGTGTTCCGGGTGGGCGAGGGCGAGCGCGTGGTCTCGGTCGCGCGGCTGGGCGATCTGGGCGGCGACGAGGCGGGTGCCGAAGGCGGCGCCAATGGCGAAGCGGGCGGCGGCAAATGAGCAAACGCATCGGCATCTACCCCGGCACGTTCGATCCCGCGACCAACGGGCATCTCGACATCATCCATCGGGGCGCCGCGCTCGTGGATCGCTTGATCGTCGGCGTGGCGGTGAACGCGGGCAAAGGGCCGCTCTTCACGTTGGAGGAGCGCGTTTCCCTGATGAAGCGCGAAGTCGGCGGCTTGCCGCTGTCCGAAGCCGCGCGCATCGAGGTGGTCCCCTTCGAAAGCCTGCTGATGCATTTCGCCCAATCGGTCGGGGCGAAGATCATTTTGCGCGGGCTGCGCGCCGTCTCGGATTTCGAATACGAGTTCCAAATGGCCGGGATGAACAAGCGCCTCGACCCCGAGGTCGAGACGGTGTTCTTGATGGCCTCGGAGACGCAGCAATTCATCTCCTCGCGCTTCGTCAAGGAAGTGGCGCGGCTGGGCGGGGAGATCTCGCATTTCGTCTCGGCGCGCACGGCCCTGGCCGTGAAGAACAAGCTCGCCGGCCTGCCCCCGCCGCCCGAAGGCGAGGCGCCGCCGACCCTGCCGACGATCGCCCCCCGGGAGCCGTTGTGAGGGCGTTGACCTGTATTGTTCCGTCATCCTCCGGCGGGCCGAAGGCCCGGCCGGGGGATCTCGCAAAGAAACGTCCCGCCGAAGGCGCGGCCGCCAAGCGGGTTGACCGCCGCCGCCGCCAGCCCTAGTTTCCCGCCGCCCTGGCTTCGAGCGCGTAGCTCAATCGGTAGAGCACGACACTTTTAATGTTGGGGTTCCGGGTTCGAGTCCCGGCGCGCTCACCAGCACCCCGCTCCGTTTTCCGCCGCCACGTCGTGTAGACTGACCTCCGGCCAAGAGTCGGAGGGGCGTTTTGTTCGACACCATCATCGCGAACGGCAACATCGTCGATGGCACGGGGCGCGCGGCGTTCGCGGGCGATGTCGGCATCCGCGACGGCAAGATCGCCGAGATCGGCGCCCTGAACGGCGCGGCCGCGAAAACGCGGATCGACGCCCAGGGTCTCGCGGTCGCCCCCGGCTTCATCGACATCCACACCCATTCGGATTTCGTGCTGCTGGTCGATGGCACGGCCGACAGCCAGGTGCATCAGGGCGTGACGCTCGAAGTCGTCGGCCAGTGCGGCATGTCGTGCGCGCCGTTCGGCGGCGACATGACCGGCGATCAGCTCTTCGGCTATATCGACGCCGGCGTGGACGTGAACTGGCGCAGCTTCGCCGAGTATCT
>JAMNXK010000522.1 GCA_023653245.1 Tagaea sp. | reverse complement strand
ATCGTCTGGGTCGTGGCACTGCTCGCCTCGCTCCTGTCGCTCGAACGCCTGTTCCAGGCCGAAGCGGACGACGGCTCGCTCGATCTGCTGGTCGCTTCCCCCGCACCGCTCGAACTCCTGGCGCTGGGCAAGGTCGCGGCACAATGGCTGACCACCGCGCTGCCGCTGATCGCCACGGCCCCGCTCGTCGCCACGATGCTGCAATTGTCGCCCGAGGGCTTAGCCACGCTGATGCTGACCTTGATCCTGGGCACGCCCGGCCTGTCGCTGTTCGGCGGGATCGGCGCGGCGTTGTCGGTGGGTGCGCGGCGCGGCGGCGCGCTGCTCGCCTTGATCGTGCTGCCGCTGGTCGTGCCGATCCTGATTTTCGCGGTGGCGGCGGTGGATGCGGCGATCGCGGGCCTGTCGCCTCGGCCGCATCTCTTGCTGTTGGCGGGTTTGTCGGTCTTCGCTTTGACCGTGGCGCCGTTCGCGATGGCCGCGGCACTTCGTCAGGCCGTTGAATGATGGATTTCCGCGACCGTCCGCGCCATATTCCCTCGTCCCGACACCGCCGAAAATCGCAGGTTTGTCCGTGAATTGGCATCGCTACGCCAGCCCCGCCAGCTTCAAACGCTTCGCCGCCCGGATTCTGCCCTGGGCGACCGGCGGGGCGGTGCTGTGCTTGGGCGTCGGGCTCTATCTCGCGCTGTTCGTATCGCCCGCCGATTACCAGCAGGGCGAGAGCGTGCGGATCATGTATGTCCACGTGCCCGCCGCGTGGATGGCGATGTTCGTATACGCCAATCTGGCGCTCGCCGCGGCCGCGTCGCTGGTGTGGCGCCATCCGCTGGCCGACGCCGCGGGCCGCGCCATCGCACCCCTCGGCGCCGCGTTCACGCTGCTGTGCCTGGCCACCGGCTCGCTGTGGGGCAAGCCGATGTGGGGCACGTGGTGGGCGTGGGACGCGCGGCTCACCTCGGTGCTGATCCTGTTCTTCGTCTATCTCGCTTACATGGCGCTCAACGCGGCGTTCGACGACGCGACGCGCGGCGCGCGCGCCTCGGCGGTGCTGGCGTTGGTGGGGGCCGTGAACCTGCCGATCATCAAATTCTCGGTCGATTGGTGGAACACGCTGCACCAGCCGGCCTCGCTCACGCGGTTGGACGCGCCGGCGATCCATTCGTCGATGCTATGGCCGCTGCTCGCGATGGCGCTGGGCTACACGCTGCTGTTCGTTTCCTTGGCCCTTATCCGCATCCGCGCCGAGCTGATCGAGCGGCGCGTGGCGGCGCTGACGCATGCGCGCCTGGCCGGCGAGCCGGCGCAATGAGCGAATTCTTCGCCATGGGCGGCTACGCCGCTTACGTGTGGGCGAGCTACGCGCTGAGTGCGGCCGTGCTCGGCGGACTCGCGGTGTCGAGCGTCCGGCGCTTGACGGCGCTCGAAGCCGAACTCGCCGAGTTCGAGCGCGAGGACGGCGCATGAAGCTCCCAAAAGCGCGCGCCGCCAAGCGCCGGCGAATGGCCGTGCTGCTGCTCGCTTTGCTCGGTCTGGGCACGGCGACGGCGCTGACGCTGACCGCCTTCGACGACCATCTCGTCTTCTTCCACACGCCCACCGACGTCGCCGAAAAGAAGGCGCCGGTCGACCGGCAGATGCGCATCGGCGGCTTGGTCGAGGTCGGCTCGCTCGAACGCGCCCAAGGGACCCCCGACGTGCGCTTCCGCGTGACCGATCTGGAGAACGCGATCCCCGTGGTCTATCGCGGCGTGCTGCCCGATCTGTTCCGCGAAGGCCAAGGCGTGGTCGCTAACGGCAAGCTCGCCGCCGACGGCGTGTTCCGCGCCAGCGAAGTGCTCGCCCGGCACGACGAGAACTACATGCCGCCCGAGGTCGCCGAAGCGTTGAAGCGTTCCGGCCGCTGGCAGGACGTGGTCGGCGCTGGCACCGCCCCGCCCGCGAGGAACTGACATGACCGCCGGCATCTTTGGCCTCATGGTTCGACGGGCTCACCATGAGGCTCTTCCACCAGGCCTCACCCTGAGCCTGTCGAAGGGCGAGGCCGATCCACGATCGCCGCCGCAGGTGCTTAACCAATGACCGCCGAACTCGGACATTACGCGCTGGTGCTGGCGTTGTGCGTGGCGCTGGTGCAATCGATCGTGCCGCTCGCGGGCGCGCAGCGCGGCGACGCGGCGCTGATGGCCATGGCCAAGCCCGCGGCCCTCGCGCAATTCGGGCTCGTGAGCCTCGCTTTCGGATGCCTGATCCACGCCTTCGTGGTGTCGGATTTCTCGGTCGCGAACGTCGCGCAGAATTCGCATTCGCAAAAGCCGATGCTCTACAAGGTCAGCGGCGCGTGGGGAAATCACGAAGGCTCGATGGTGCTGTGGTCCTTGATCCTGGCGCTGTTCGGCGCCTTGGTCGCGGGCTTCGGGCGCAATCTGCCGCCGGGCTTGAAGGCGCGCACGCTGGCCATCCAAGCGATGATCGGGGCGGCGTTCCTCGCGTTCATCGTGTTCACCTCGAACCCGTTCGAGCGCGTGATCCCGCCTCCGCCCGACGGGCAGGATCTCAATCCGCTGCTCCAGGATCCCGGCCTCGCCTTCCATCCGCCGCTGCTTTACGTCGGCTATGTCGGCTTCTCGATCGTGTTCGCCTTCGCCATGGCCGCGCTGATCGAAGGCCGCGTGGACGCCGCCTGGGCGCGCTGGGTGCGGCCTTGGACGCTCGCGGCGTGGTCCTCGCTCACCGCCGGGATCGCGCTCGGCTCGTGGTGGGCGTACTACGAATTGGGCTGGGGCGGCTGGTGGTTCTGGGACCCGGTCGAGAATGCCAGCTTCATGCCCTGGCTGGTGGGCGCGGCACTGCTGCACTCGGCGATCGTCGCCGAGAAGCGCGACGCGCTCAAAACCTGGACCATCCTGCTCGCCATCATGGCTTTCGCGCTGTCGTTGATCGGCACGTTCCTGGTGCGCTCGGGCATCCTCACCTCGGTGCACGCTTTCGCGGTCGATCCCAAGCGCGGCGTGTTCATCCTGGCGATCTTGATCGTGGCGATCGGCGGCTCGCTCGCACTCTACGCCTGGCGCGCGCCGACGCT